>CAZNTY010000543.1:0-2035 GCA_964576085.1 uncultured Undibacter sp.
CCGGCGACATTCGGCAGCAGATATTTCTTCATCTGCTGCGTGACCTTGTTGCCGGGCTTGACCTCCTCGAGCGGGACGCCGCGGTCGATCGCCTCGCGCACCAGCGCATAGTCGTTCGGGATCGCGGCGGCGAACGAGTCACCCAGCACCTGCGCCAGGTCGTTGCGCGTGAGGCCCGACGAAAACATCTTCTGCGTGAAGCGGTTGACGATGACCTGCGGCTGCGGCGCCTCGTCGAGCCGGCCCTTGATGGCGGCGACGAGCTGCTTGGCGTGACGCAGGCCCGGCACCGTCGCCTCGCTGACGATGAAGATCTTGTTCGAGCCGAGCAGCACGCTGTCGGTCCACGAGAACCAGGTGCGCGGCATGTCGAACACGACATACTCGAAATTGCCGGAGACCAGATCGAGCAGCCGCGTCACCACGTCGGGATCGAACGAGCGCATTTCCGCGGGCTTATGCGGCGCCGCGACCACCGCGAGGCCGGAGGGGTGATGCGACAGCATCACCTGCAGCAGTTGACGATCGAGACGCTCGGGCCGCGGCTCGATCTCGCCGAGGTCCAGCCGCGGCTCGAGATCGAGATAGTCGGCAACCGCGCCGTGCTGGATATCGAGATCGACCAGGCAGTTCGAGGGCCGCATGCGCGATCCGCGGCTGTTGAGCAGCAGCATCGCCGTCTGGATCGCGAGCGTCGTCACCCCGACGCCGCCGGCCGACGGCAGCAGCGTGTAGATCTGCGCCTCGACGCGGTTGCCGCCATCGCGCTTCGACAGCCGGGCGCAGGTTCGCACCAGCTCGACCGGCGGGATCGGCTTGACCAGGAAATCCGCGACCCGCGAGTGCAGCAAAGCCCGCGCCACGCCGGCGTCGAAGTTGCGGGCGACGGCGATCACCGGCGGCCAGTTCGCCGCCCGCGCCATCAGGCGCTGTAGCGCGACGACCTGGTCCTCGCCCGCCTCGTCGAGATCGATGATGACGATGCCGGCGCCGGCGAAATCCAGCGTGTCGGCCCTCTCGCCGAGCGGCCCGGCAACGATCTCGAGGTCGATCTGCGCGCTGGTGTTGAAGGTGGCGCGCAGCGCGTCGGCAAAGCCGGGGTCCGGCGTCAGAACACCGATCAGAACGCGCTCGGCGGCGACATGGTGTGCAGGACGCATCATGCCATTCCGCCTTATTTGACCGGCGCGGCAGCGACCGTCGGGCCGACCGGCGTGGTGTTGTTGGCGACGCCATTGGCATTGCCATTCTGCTGCTGCCCATAGACCGAGGACGGCGACATGCCGACCGGCGGCGTCACCTGGTTGTTGCGGTAGCGCTGCACTGCGGCCTGCATGCGCTGGCCGTTGTAGGCGATGGCCTTGTTGCCGGCGTAAGCGGGCCACGGATCGACCATCTGGATCGCGATGTTGCTGGCATTGGCGTCACCGGCCGACAGCTCGATGGTGTCGCGGCGGTCGAGATAGCCGTGGGGATCATAGAGGCTGTTATCGGCGCAGCCGCCGAGCGCGGCGGCAAGCAGCGACAGGCCGACGAGAGTACGCATCTTATTGAACTGAAACATAATGACCTCGCGGAAGATCGAGCATGTGTCCCGTCAGCGGGCGGCGGGCGGCCGCCGCGACCAGCGCCTGCTCCGGCGTCCCGTCGCGCGGCACCTCGTTGCGGCTCATCAGGAAAAAGTCCGGATCGTTCGGCGGCACCGTTTTGTCGGCCGGCGTCCTGAGCACGTCGCCCGGGCGCGCCGGACGCACCAGCCGCGGCGTCACGATGATGACGAGATCGGTCTCGTTCTTCTGGTAGGACTTGCTGGAGAGCAGTGCGCCCAGCACCGGCACGCTGCCGGCCCACGGCAGCTGCTCCACCTGGTTGTGCGAGTTGTTCTGCAATAGGCCACCGATGGCGAAGCTCTGGCCGTCGCGCAGCTCGACCGTGGTCGAGGCTCGGCGCACGATCAGCGCCGGCACCGAGATGCCGTTCGCGACATCAACGGTGTGATCGGTGTCGATCTGGCTGACCTCCGGCTCGATCTTCA
>CAZNTY010000544.1:0-2719 GCA_964576085.1 uncultured Undibacter sp.
CGGCGAACGCCTTGACGTCACGGATGCTGCGCCACAACACGCGCGAACTCGCCGCGTCGAGCAGCGTGCGTTCGCCGTAAGGCTTCATCAGCTCGGCAAGCGCCTCGCTGCGATGCGCGACCGACGGCGCGACGCCTTCGAGGCGCAGCACGGTGGCGGCGCGCGTGTCCGGCAGGCCGTCGAAGCGCGAGGCGACGTGGTCGGGCAGATGCGCGGCGCCCGAGACGTCGAACGGCGAGCCCATCGCCGCCGCCATCGCCGCGGCCGCCTGCGCGTCGTCGAGGCCGTGGACGATAAGCGTCGCCTCGGTCTCGGCCCGGGGCAGCACCTTGATGGTGAGATCGGTCATCGCGGCGAGCGTGCCGAACGAGCCGGCCAGGATCTTGCAGAGGTCGTAGCCGGTGACGTTCTTCACCACGCGGCCGCCGGTCTTGATGGTCTCGCCGCGGCCGGTCACGGCGCTGATGCCGAGCACGTGGTCGCGCGCGGCGCCGGCCTTGATGCGGCGCGGGCCGGCGAGATTGGCGGCGATGACGCCGCCCAGCGTGCCGCCGCCGGACGCGCCGCCGAGCAGCGGGCCGTAGTCGATCGGCTCGAACGCGAATTCCTGGTTGTGCGCGGCGAGCAGCGCCTCGATCTCGGCGACCGGCGTGGCAGCTTTGGCCGACAGCACCAATTCTTCCGGCTCGTAAAGCGTGACGCCGGAGAGCGCCGCGAGGTCGAGCGTGAGATCGGTCTGGCTCGGACGGCCGAGCGCGCGCTTCGAGCCGCGCCCGATGACGTCGAGCGTCTTGTCGTGCGCCAGCGCCCAGCGCACGGCGTCCTCGACCTCCTTGGCGTCGCGGGGTTTGGCGGTGTCGGTCATGGGCTTGCCCAGGGCTTTTCGCGAGCACCATGAGCCACCGCAACAACCAGGATTTCATCCTTCACGACACGATAAAGCATGAGATATGGATAGCGCAGCGGCACACGCCGAATGTCTGGACGCTCTTCTATTTCCTGACAGGATTCTGGAAACCGGTCGATCCGTGCGATCACCTCATCAACCCGGGCGGCAAATCGCCGAGCCGCGATCGGGTTCTTGCTCACGAGATCGGATAGAATATCAGCAAGCTGCGTGAATGCAGGACCAGAAAACCGAACATTCATGCGTTGCGGTATTTCGCGAGCAGAGCATCAACCTGCTCAAAACTCACGATGTCGCCGCGCGCGATGGCAGCGAGGCCTTCATCGATGGCCTTTAATTCCTCTGCGCTGGCCCGGTAAGGGCCATGTCGGCGCGCTTCGATTTCGAGCGCAACCTGCATGAGCTCCTCCTGGTCCTGTTCGGACCAATTCTCGGCGCGGGTCAGTACTTCTTTCAGGCGGACGTTCATAAAACAATACTAGCACAAACAGGCCTTGATCAAAACCGCGGGATGTCGGGGAACGGCAGCTTGCCGCCCGAGACGTGCAGGCGGCCGAGCTCGGCGCAGCGGTGCAGCGTCGGGAACACCTTGCCGGGGTTGAGCAGGCCCTTGTCGTCGAACGCGCATTTGAGCCGCTGCTGCTGGTTCAGGTCCTCCTCGGAGAACATCGCCGGCATCAGGTCGCGCTTCTCGACGCCGACGCCGTGCTCGCCGGTCAAGACACCGCCGACCTCGACACACAGCCGCAGGATGTCGGCGCCGAACGCCTCGGCCTTGTCGAGCTCGCCCGGCTTGTTGGCGTCGTAAAGGATCAGCGGATGCAGGTTGCCGTCGCCGGCGTGGAACACGTTGGCGACCCGCAGCCCATACCTGGCCGACATCTCCTTCATCTTCATCAGCACGTGAGGCAGCTTGTTGCGCGGGATGGTGCCGTCCATGCAGTAGTAGTCCGGCGAGATGCGGCCAACCGCCGGGAACGCAGCCTTGCGGCCGGCCCAGAACAGCAGCCGCTCCTCCTCCGATTGCGACACGCGGCATGTCACGGCGCGGCACTCGTTGGCGATGGCGACGACGCGCTCGATCAGGTGATCGACCTCGGCCTGCGGCCCGTCAAGCTCGACGATCAGCAGCGCCTCGACGTCGAGCGGATAGCCGGCGTGGACGAAATCCTCGGTGGCCTGGATCGCCGGGCCGTCCATCATCTCCATGCCGCCGGGGATGATGCCGGCGCCGATGATCTTGCCGACGCAGGCGCCGCCGTCCTCCGAGCTCCTGAAGCCGACCATCACCGCACGCGCCGTTTCCGGCTTCCTCAGAATACGGACCGTCACCTCGGTGACGACGCCGAGCAATCCTTCCGAGCCGGTGACGACGCCGAGCAGGTCGTAGCCGCCGGCGTCGAGATGCCTGCCGCCAAGCCGGATCACCTCGCCGGTGATCAGCACCAGCTCGCAGCCGAGCACGTTGTTGGTGGTCATGCCGTATTTCAGGCAGTGCACCCCGCCGGAATTCTCCGCGATGTTGCCGCCGATGGTGCAGGCGATCTGCGAGGACGGGTCGGGCGCGTAATAGAAGCCGGCGTGCGCCACCGCATTCGACACCGCGAGATTGGTGACGCCGGGCTCGACCACGGCGACGCGGTTGTCGAAGTCGATCTCGCGGATGCGGTTGAACTTGGCCATGCCGAGCAGCACGCCGTCGGCGAGCGGCAGCGCGCCGCCCGACAGCGAGGTGCCGGCGCCGCGCGGCACCACGCGGATGCCCTCGGCGTGGCAGTAGGCGAGGATCTGCGACACCTGCTGCGTGGTCTC
>CAZNTY010000545.1:0-5769 GCA_964576085.1 uncultured Undibacter sp.
CGCGGCAGATGTATGCCGACGGCGCAACCACGGCGGCGATCAAGGCCGAGACCGGGCTGACCGGCCACGCGATCTACGTCTGGCTCGACGGCGGGCCGCCGGTCGGGGGCAGGCGGCCGCTCGAGCCGATCCCGCGGCGGGTCGTGCGGGCGCGCCGCGTGACGGCCGGCGAGCGGCACGCGCTGGTCGCCCGCATCATGCGCTCGTCGGAGCAGCAGGTCGGCGTCATCGAGCAGCGCGTCGATCCGCGCTCCGGGCAGATGGACAAGGACGCCCGCACGCTCGCCGTCATATCGCGCACGCTGAGCGAGCTGGGCGCGATCGACGAGCGCGACAGGGAGATCGAGCGCAGGAAGGCGCTGCATGACAATGACAAGAGCCGGTCCGCCGAACAGCCCGTCCCCCGAAACGTCGACGAGCTGCGACGTTCTCTCGCGCGAAAGCTTGAAGCAATTATCGCGGAGCGAGATTCAGAGACTCCTCGCGAGCCTCGATGAGGGCGAGCTCGAGGTCTTCCACAAGAACTGGGACTCGTTCGCGCATCCGCATCAGCGCGCGCCGGAGACGACGTGGCGCACCTGGCTGATGCTGGGCGGGCGCGGCGCCGGCAAGACCCGCGCCGGCGCCGAATGGGTGAGGGCGGTGGCGCAGGCCGATCCGGCGGCGCGCATCGCGCTGGTCGGCGAGACCGAGCACGACGTGCGCGAGGTGATGATCGAGGGCGAATCCGGGCTGCTCGCCGCGCATGTCGGGAGCGAGCGGCCGCTGTGGCTGGCCTCGCGGCGATTGCTGCAATGGAGCAACGGCGCGCTGGCGCAGGGCTTCTCGGCGGAGCAGCCGGAGAGCCTGCGCGGCCCGCAATTCTCGCACGCGTGGTGCGACGAGCTGGCGAAGTGGCGGCAGGCCGAGGCGGCCTTCGACATGTTGCAGTTCGCGCTGCGGCTTGGGAGCCGCCCGCGCCAGCTCGTGACCACGACGCCGCGGCCGATCGCGCTGCTGCGCCGGCTGCTGGACGAGGCGTCGACCGCATTCACGCACGCGCCGACGCAGGTGAACAAATGGAACCTGGCGCCGGAGTTTCTCGACCACGTGCTGTCGCGCTACGGCGGCACGCGGCTCGGACGCCAGGAGGTCGACGGCGAGATCGTCGAGGAGCGCGCCGACGCGCTGTGGTCGCGCGCGCTGCTGGACGGCTGCCGGGTGACGCAGACCCCCGCGCTGATGCGCATCGTGGTCGCGGTCGATCCGCCGGCCTCGAGTTCGACGCGCGCCGACGCCTGTGGGCTGATCGCGGCGGGCGTGGACGAGACAGGAACGGTCTATGTGCTGGCCGACGAAAGCT
Source organism: uncultured Undibacter sp. (assembly GCA_964576085.1). Lineage (GTDB taxonomy): Bacteria > Pseudomonadota > Alphaproteobacteria > Rhizobiales > Xanthobacteraceae > Pseudolabrys. The sequence goes on from CAZNTY010000545.1 coordinate 1,343, forward strand.
GCGCGGGCCTGTCGCCGTCGTCGTGGGCGCGCAGGGCGGTGGCGCTGTGGCGCCGTCTGCGCGCCGACGGCCGCGTGGGGGTGGTCAATCAGGGCGGCGAGCTGGTGAAGACGGTGTTCGGCGCGGCCGACGCTGCGGTGCCGGTGACGGCGGTGCACGCGACGCGCGGCAAATACCTGCGCGCCGAGCCGGTGGCGCAATTGTACGAGCAGGGCCGGGTCAAGCACGCGGGCGTGTTTCCGGCGCTGGAGGACGAGATGTGCGACTTCGGCCTCGATGGCCTGTCGGGCGGTGGCTCGCCGGACCGGGTCGACGCGCTGGTCTGGGCGGTGGCGGCGCTGACCTACGGCGCGCGCTGGCAGCCGCGGGTGAGAGTGATTTGAGGGCGTGTCCCGCGCGCGGTGCAGCGCCATAGCGCGTCAAAGACGCGCGTAAACGCGCTTATGGCGGTGCACCGCAGATGCGGGACCCCGGTCATGCACGAACAACCGGGTCCGGGGTCTGCGACGCATCACTTCGTGCTGCATCGCGTCTGGGCAACGTCAATAAAGCAACTGCGAACTCAAATCTTTCCAATCGCGATTGTTAAATTCGATCAATTGCATTTTCCAGTTGCGCCGCCACCGCTTGAGCGTCCGCTCGCGAGCACGCGCCTCGTTGATTGACGGGAATGATTCCACATAGACGAGGCGATTGACCTTGTAAGTCTTGGTAAAGCCCTCGACGGCGCCAGCCTTTATGCGCTTGGATACGGCGCGCCAGATCGTTCGTCACACCGACATAGAGTGTGCCGCGGTAGCGGCTGGCGAGAATATAAACGTGAAATCTGTCTGACATTGGATGTCATCAACCGGGATCCCGGCTCTGCGACGCATCACCCTAGCGCGTCAAAGACGCGCGTAGCCGCGCTTATGGTGCTGCGTCGCGCCCGGGACATGAGGTTAGCAATGCTTGAACGACTTCGACACTTTCTTACTCCGCCCGAAGCCAAGGCCTCGCACACCGCGAGGCTTATTCATTTGGAGAGCGGCGGGCGGGCGCGGTGGACGCCGCGCGACTACGCGGCGCTCTCGCGCGAGGGCTACGGCAAGAACGCGATCGTGCATCGCGCGGTGCGGCTCATCGCGGAAAGCATCGGCGCGCTCACCTTCGTGCTCTACGAGGGCGACATCGAGCACGCGCAGCATCCGCTGCTCGACCTGCTGGCGCGGCCCAATCCGCGTCAGGACGGCGCATCGTTCCTTGAAGCCGTGACGGCGCATCTGCTGCTCGCCGGCAATGCCTACATCGAGGCGGTGACGCTCGACGCACGCGTGCGCGAGCTTTACGCGCTGCGGCCCGACCGCATGAAGGTGGTGCCGGGTCCGGATGGCTGGCCGGAGGCCTACGACTACACGCTCGGCGCGCGCAACCTGCGCTTCACGCAGGCCGGCGACCTGCCGCCGATTTTGCACCTGACGCTGTTCAACCCGCTCGACGATCATTACGGCCTGGCACCGCTCGAGGCCGCGGCCGTCGCGGTCGACACCCACAACGCCGCGGCGAAATGGAACAAGGCGCTGCTCGACAACGCGGCGCGGCCTTCCGGCGCGCTGGTGTTCGCCGCGCCGGACGGCATCGTGCTGTCCGATCCGCAATTCGAGCGGCTGAAGCGGGAGCTGAACGACCATTATTCCGGCACGGCGAATGCCGGCCGGCCGCTGGTGCTCGAAGGCGGGCTCGACTGGAAGGCGATGTCGCTGACGCCGAAGGACATGGACTTCATGGAGGCGAAGCACGCCGCCGCGCGCGAGATCGCGCTGGCGTTCGGTGTGCCGCCGATGCTGCTCGCGATCCCCGGCGACAACACCTACGCCAACTACCAGGAGGCGAACCGCGTGTTCTGGCGGCAGAGCGTGCTGCCGCTCGCCGCGCGCATCGCGAGCGCGCTGACGCAGTGGCTGGCGCCGGCGTTCGGCGGCACGCTGCGCCTTGCGGCCGACACCGACCGCATCGAGGCGCTGTCGGCCGACCGCGCCGCACTGTGGGAGCGCGTCACCAAGGCGCCGTTCCTGACGGTGAACGAGAAGCGCGCCGCGGTCGGCTACGCGCCGGTCGAGGGCGGGGATGTGATCTAGCGTGTCCCGGGCGCAATGCAGCGTGAAACGCTGCGTTGCCGACCCGGGACCGCTTTACGTGCTGCCTTCGCGACGGTCCCGGCTTAGCGGTGCACCACTTCGTGCTGCACCGCATCCGGGACAAGAGGTCAGCCCGGCGGGGCCGCCGTCTTCGGCTTCTCGTTCTCGATGCTGAATTCGCCGAAGCAGCCGGCGATCACCGCGGAATAGATGTCGTTGTCCGCGACGAGGTCGCTCATGCAATCGTCGGGCTTGTAGCCCTTCTCGTCGAACCGGAAATAGCCGCCGCCGTCGCTTTGGGCCTTGAACCGACCATCGAGGGTGACAATGCGGTTCGGCGCGGTCTGGCCCTCGATCTTGAGCGCGCCGTGGTCATAGCGCGAGACGCTGACGCGGATTTCGGCCTGCGCGGCGCCTGACGCCATCAGCGCCGCGGTCGCAAACGTCAATAACAGTCGCTTCGTCATCTTCCGGCTCCGGCCCGAGCGATGACGTCGCCCTTGCCGACCGGCATACGCGCAAAGCGCGCAAGACGCAAATCAAGACGCAAATGATGAACGACCTGATCGCCATTTTCGCCGAGCGCGGCGACCTCGCGCATCTCGCGCTGCTGCTGTGGGCCGGCGCCGCGAGCGCGCTGGCCTGGTTCGCGCTGCGCGAGCTCGCCGCCGCCTCGCGCCGCTTCGACGATTTCGTGCGCGAGCTCGCCAGATTCAACAGCACATTCGGAGATCGATGATGGATACCTTGCACAACGTGATGCGCTCGATCAGCGGCGAACGGAAGGCGGAGCCGCGCCGCGATCATCTCGACGTGTTCCGCGAATTTCTCGACCACCTCGACCGCGCGTCCAGGAGAAGGGCGCGCGGGAAGCCGGCCAAAAGCAAGGCGCGCCGTAAATAACCGCCGTCATGGCCGGACTTGATCCGGCCATCCACCCGCACGTTCCGCAACCGACGCGCCCTCCTGTGACCGCCCGGGACAAGCCCGGGGATGACAGACGAGTGCGTGGAGAATCCCATGCTCGCACCCAACCCCAACCCGACCGTGGCCGCAGTGTTCGCGCCGCGCACCCGGATCGAACGCGACGGCACCGTCGAGGGCTACGCCTCGCTGTTCGGCGCGATCGACCAGGCGCGCGACATGGTGGTCGCCGGCGCGTTCCACGACACCCTGGCGCGGCGCGGCGTGCGCCGCATCCCGATGCTGTTCCAGCACGACCCGGCCGAGCCGGTCGGCATCTGGCTCGAATTGCGCGAGGACGCCCACGGGCTCTACGCGCGCGGCCGGCTGATCCCGGAGGTCGCGCGCGGCCGCGAGCTCTACGCGCTGATCGAGCAGGGCGCGATCGACGGGCTGTCGATCGGCTTCCGCACCGTGCAGGGCCGCATCGACCCGAAAACCCGGGTGCGGCGGCTCGAGGCCGTCGAGCTCTGGGAGATTTCCATCGTCACCTTCCCGCTGCTCGCGGGGGCGCGCGTGCGCGCCGTGAAAGCGTCCGGACCAAGCGTGGACGAGCGGTTGCTGCGACGCCATCCGCGACTCTCGTTCGCAAGGACGCGGGCGGAGGGAGAGTGGCGAACGCTCACGGGAGCCGGCACCACACAATCAATTGAGCGGCCGCGTCACCCGCGCCGCCGCACGCCTTTCCATCTCACAAGGAGAACCTGAATGGATACCGAACTGGAAACCAAGGCCGGCGTTTCGCATCCTGCGACCGCCGATACGTTGGTCACGCATGACGAACTGCTGCGCGCCTTCGAGGCGTTCAAGGCCGCCAACGACGAGCGGCTGACGCAGGAGAAGAAGGGCGGTGACGTGCTGCTCGAGGAGAAAGTGGCACGGATCGACGCGGCGCTCGATGCCGCGACGAAGAAGCTCGACGCCATCACGCTCAAAGGCGCGCGGCCTGCCTTTGGCCGCGACGCGGCGGCGGCGAAGCCGGTGCACGAGCTCGAGCACAAGGCGGCGTTCGAGGCTTACGTGCGCGCCGGCGAGACCGCCGGCCTGCGCGCGCTCGAAGGCAAGGCGATGTCGATCGGCTCGAACCAGGACGGCGGCTATCTGGTGCCGGCCGAGGTCGAGACCGAGATCGGCCGGCGTTTGGCGAACATCTCGCCGATCCGCTCGATCGCCGCGGTGCGCACCATTTCCTCGAGCGTTTACAAGAAGCCGTTCATGAAGACCGGGCCGGCGACCGGCTGGGTCGGCGAGACCGATGCGCGCACGCAGACCACGTCGCCTGTGCTCGATGAGCTCAGCTTCCCGGCGATGGAGCTTTACGCGATGCCGGCGGCGACTTCGGCTTTG
>CAZNTY010000546.1:0-5758 GCA_964576085.1 uncultured Undibacter sp.
GACGGCATTGAGGGAGGTGTTGAAATCGTAGGAGTCCATACGTCCGGCGATGGCGTGGATTTTTCCGTCCACGACCACGACGCCCATGTGGTCGCGCTGGCCGACGAAAGGCTGCGTGCCGGTCGAGCCGCGCATGCCGCCGAGGATGGTGTATTTGTCGGTCGCCGGATCATAGACCTCGTGCCATTCGACCGAGCGCACGTCGCGGCCGCCGAGCAGGTGAATCCTGCCGTCGAGCACGATCGCCGAGATCGCGCCGCGCGGCCGCGCCAGGCCCGCGATCGGCGTCCACTTGTCGTCGGCCGGATCGTACATGAAGCACCTGGAATGCGGGCAGCGGTTCTGCTCGATGAAGCCGCCGAAGGTGTAGATCCTGCCGCCGAGCGAGACGCCGGCGACGTGGTTGCCCGGCATCGGGAACGGCGCCTTCAGCGACCAGGTTTTCGTCTTCGAGTCGTAGACCTGGTGGAAGTCGCGGTCGACCCGGTGGCGCGCGTAGTCGGCGATGACGTGGATATTGTCGCCGCAACCGATCACCGCGTGCTCGCCGGTCGGGATCGGCAGCCGCGGCATCTCGACCCAGCGGCCGGGGTTGGCGGCCTTCGGCGCCACGCTCGTCAGGTAGCGCTGCTTCTCGACGGTCGGCGGGATCGCCTTCACCGTGCGGTCGTTGAGGCCCATGAACAGCGGGTCTTCATATGTATCGGTCATCATCGCCTCATTTCAGGTCGTCAGGTGCGCCAGCGCGTCGGCGATCAGCGGGCGCGTCAATTCGACGCCTTCGCGCGCCACCTCGTAGGGCGAGCGCGCCCACAGCTCCGGATTCGGCGCCTCGTAGCTCAGATAACCAGTGTAGTTCTTCTTCGCCAGCAGGCCGAGCATCGCGCGCCATTGGACAATGCCCTTGCCGGGCGCGAGGCGGTCGGTCGGCCGCTTCACGCCGGCGCTGACGGGCGCCGGCGGCACGTCGCTATATTGGAAGCAGAACAGCTTCTCGGCCGGAATGCTTTCGAAGTGGGGGCCGGAGCCGCTGCGCGTCGCGTGATAGGCGTCGACCAGATAGCCGCAATTCTCCTTGCCGGCGCCCTCGATCAATTCGCGCTGCACCTCGATCGAATTGAGCACCGGGTGCTGCGAGTTGTATTCGATCGCGAGCTTCAGCTTGTATTCGGCGGCGATGTCGCCGGCGCGCTTGAGATATTTGATCGCATCGCTGACCGGGCCCTCGACCGGTCCCGGTGCGCTCATCAGCATGGCGCAGCCGAGCGCGACCGCGTTCTCGCAGCTTTCGCGGAACACCTTGAACAGCCGCTCGCTCTCGGCCCCGGTCGCGAACAGCCAGCCGTATTCGACGCCGAGCACGCCAACCGGGATGCCGCTCTTCTTGACGAGGTCGAGCACCTGCGCGTTGCTCATGCCGGCCTCGAAGCAGCGCTTGAAGTCGGTGCGGCGCAGCTCGACCGCGTCGTAGCCCGCCTCTCTGGCGGCATCGAGCGCGGTGGCGAGCGGCGTGGTGTCGATCGTCCACAGGTGCAGGGCGAGGCGGCCGAATTTTTCAGGCATTGTCGCCCCCGAATGCGCGCGACGTCGCAAAATCTGATGCTGTCGTCCCCGCGAAGGCGGGGACCCAGTACGCCGCAGCGCCAACGAGACATCTAATATCGGTGATTACTGGATGCCCGCATTCGCGGGCATGACAACAAAGATTCATTTTCCGTCCCATTGCAGGATGTAGAGGCCGGCATTGGTGTCGGTGACGTACATCAGGCCGTTGGTGTCGACGAACACGTCGCAGGACTGGATCTGCTTGGCCGGATTGGGGCGGATGTCGACGATCTTCTCCGGCGGCGGCGGCACGAAGTAGCCGATCTCCTTCGGCTCGAACAGGTTGCGCACGTCGAACACACGCACGCCGGCATTGTGATAGGTCGCGAACACCGTGTCCTCGCTGACCATCGAGCCGGGCCGGTTCTCGTGCAGATTATGCGGGCCGAACTTGTCGCCCTTCTTGCAGAAGTCCTGCTCGGCCGGCGTCGGCAGCGTGGCGATGGTGACCGGATTGGCCGGCTCGCGCACGTCGATCACCCAGGTGTAGGCAAGCCCGTTGGCGCAGTTCGAGGAGGTCGCCTCGTCGGCCAGGATCACCGCCTTGCGGTTGGGCAGCGGCAGCGGCGTGTGCGAGCCGCCGGCGAAGGGCGGCGACAGCACGCGGTGGGCGACCAGCTTCGGGTTCGGCGGGTCGCTGATGTCGTGCACGGTGAAGCCGCCGTCGCGCCAGGCGCCGTAGGCGTAGTTGCCCGCGGTGATGACGTGGTGCAGCGCATAGCGCTTGCCCGTCCAGGTCGGCTTCTCGCCGGCCGCGGCGTTCATGCCGGGCAGCCAGGCGCGGCCGACGAGCTGCGGCTTGGTCGGATCGGCGACGTCGATCACCGCGAGCGCGTGGTCGATGAAGCCCTCGAAGTGCACCGTGAGCCAGGCGTAGCGGCCGCCGACCCACCAGATGCGATGGCCGCCGAAGCCGGGGACGGCGAGGAAGCCGATCTCGCGCGGCGACGCCGGATTGGAGATGTCGAACACCCGCAGGCCGGCCGCGAACGGGTCCGCGCTCTTGAAGGATTCGGCCAGCGGCTTCATGAAATAGTCGGCCTGGTTCGAATACTGCGCCATCGCCCACACGTTCGGGCCGTTGATGGTCAGCAGGATATCGCCGGAGATCTGCAGGTGGTGCGAGCGGGTGTTCTTCGGCGCCGCCACGAAGGCGACCGGCTTCGGATGCTTCGGGTCGCGCACGTCGATGACGGAGAAGCCGTCGCTGAACATGTGGCCGATATAGGCGTGGCCCTTGTGGACGATGCACTGCACGCCGTCGAGGCGGCCGCCCTGGTCGGAGCGCGCGACGAAGCTGATGTTCTTGGCGGTGGCGCCGGGAGGAAGATTGCTCATGGTCATGCTCTGAAATGAACCGATCGAAATTGCCGAGGCCCGGCCGGCTGATGCCGGACCGGGCCCCGGATCGTCAAAACGCCCGCAAGATCAGCCGGTCGGCGGCGCGATCTCGTCGAGGCCCTTCTGCCGGGCTTCCGGACCGAGCTGGGTGACGGACACCGCCGCGATGATCAGCAGGATCGCGAGGCAGACGAACACCGTGGTCAGGCCGAAGCCGTTCTGCACCCACAGGATCGTCGGCATGATGAAGGCGGTCGCCAGCCGGCCGACGCCGGAGGCCCAGCCGAAGCCGGACGCCCGCGCGTTGGTCGGGAACACCTCCGACGCGAAGATCTGCATCGAGTTGCCGGCGACCTGCACGAAGAACGTCATGACGAAGCCGGCCACGATGAGCTGGGCGGCCGTCACGGCATTGGCGAAGACGATCGCCAGGATGGCGGCGCCGATGAAGGCGACGATCGAGGTGATCTTGCGGCCGAACTTGTCGAGCGAGTACATCATCCAGATGCTGGCGCACGGCACCGCGAAGTTCATCCACAGCGTGTATTCGATCGACTTCGTGACGCTGAAGCCCTTGGCATTCATGATGTTCGGCAGCCACGCGCCGTGGCCGATCGCGATGCCGAAGAACGCCGTGAAGCAGATCATGCCGGCGATCACGCGGCCTGGGAACATCCGGAACACCACGCCGAACGGATCACTCTTGGTGTTGCTGGCGGCGTCGGTCGACAGCGAGCTCAAAGGCGGCGTCGAGATGCCGAGCCGGTTGAGCACGTTGAGCGCCTCCTGGCCGCGGCCGTGCGTTGCAAGAAAGCGCGGCGATTCCGGCAGCGTGAAGCGGAACACCCAGACGACCAGCGCGCCGATGCCGATCACCAGCCAGACGCCGCGCCAGACATGCTCGGGAGAGCCCAGCGCGTTGCCGGCCAGCAGCACGAACGCGGTTCCGATCGGCCACACGCAGGCGCCGCCGATGAAATGCACGATCGCGAGAATGCGTCCGCGAATCGCCTTGGGCGAATACTCGCCGGCGTAGGCGAAGGCGAGCGGCTGCTCGGCGCCGAGGCCAAGACCGGCGATGAAGCGGCAGATCACCAGCAGCGTAACCGACGGCGACAGCGCGCCGAGGATCGTGAACACGCCGAACATCAGCAGGTTGAACTGGTAGATGAATCGCCGGCCGAACCGGTCGCTGAATTGTCCCTGCCCGGCCGTGCCGATGAACATGCCGAAGATGGTGGCGCTGCCGATGGCGGCGACCTCCGCTCCGGTCGCGAACTTGGACTGAAGAATGTACGGAACGAGCGAGCCGAAAATCGTGAAGTCGATGACGTCGAAGAAATAACCCGCCGCGATCAGCGCGACGACTCTCTTGTGTAGCGGCGATATTTTCGCCTCATCCAGCGCGGTTCCGACAAAGGCTTCGATTGTTTGAGCCACGACGTTTCCCCCGTTTTGGCATCCCTTGGATTGTGCGGCGACGAAAGAATGATCTACCTCCTGCGCAAATACCAGTGGAATCCTGTGCTGCAGCGCGAACGGAACCGCGTCGATGAGTTTCGATATACGAAAACCGAAGAGGATGCCGCGCAAGAACGGGACCTTGTCGCGTCACGCCGCGCGCCCGCCGCCAACGCCCCGGTGGACAACTTTGGACGACAGCGTGCGCACGACATTCGGAGCGCCGCTGGTTGAACCGGAGGGGCTTGCCGCCGTCCGTCCCACTCAGACCGAGAGAGACGTCACGGCATCCGCCACGCGCCGGGCAAACGCATCGGTGCCGAGCGGGCCGCCGAGATCGGGCGTCCGGCCCTCCGGCGCCGCCAGCACATCATCGAGCGCCCGCTCGATCGCGGCGCCGGCGCGAGAGAGACCGGCGTCGCCGCGCCGCTCGCCGAGCCACGACAGCAGCATCGCCGCCGAGCCGATCAGCGCCGCCGGATTGGCGATGGCCTTGCCGGCGAGCTCCGGCGCAGAGCCGTGCTGCGCCTGCGCCACCGCATGACCGGCGCCGACGTTGAGCGAGGCCGCAAGGCCGAGGCTGCCGGCGATCTCGCTCGCCTGATCCGAGAGGATATCGCCGTACATATTGGTCGTAACGACGACATCAAACCGCCCGGCGTCACGCACCAGCAACGCCGCCATCGCATCGATCAGGCGCTCCTCGTAGGTCACCTGCGGGTAGCGCGCCGCGACTGCGCGCACGCACTCGAGAAAGAGACCGTCGGAGACGCGCAGCACGTTGGCCTTATGCACGGCCGTCACCTTGTTGCGCCGCCGCGTCGCGAGCTCGAACGCCGCCTCGGCGATCCGGATCGAGCCCTGCCGCGTGATCTTGCGCACGGCAAGCGCAAGATCGGGCGTCGGCATGAACTCGCCCGGGCCGAGATGCATCGACCGGTCGGCGTAGAACCCCTCGGTGTTCTCGCGCACGATCACGAGGTCGAGCGGGACACCGCAGCGCGGCGGAAAGCCCGCGCGCGAGCGCGCCGGACTGATGTTGGCATAGAGGTCGAGCGCCTTGCGCAGCGTGCCGGAAGGATTGACTCCGCCCTGCGCGGCAGGCGGATAGTCGTTATGCGACACCGGGCCGAGCAGCACGCCGTCGGCGCGCTCCGCCTGTTCGACCACGACCGGCGGCAGCGTCGTGCCGTGCGTGCGAAGCGCGGCGAAGCCGATCTCGGCGCGCGCAAAGGCGACGTCGAACGACAGCGCGCGCTGTGCCGCCTCTAGCACCGCGAGCGTCGCCGCGGTGATTTCCGGGCCGATCCCGTCGCCTTCCAGAACCAGAATTTGCAACGCCGCCATCGTT
>CAZNTY010000547.1:0-24828 GCA_964576085.1 uncultured Undibacter sp.
GAGAATGAATTGATGACGAGCGCGTGATCCGACAGCGCGGCGGCAGTCGCCGCCGGGAAAGCGTAGTCGAGCCCGTGATAGATCTCGTCGGAAATTACGCGGATGCCCTCGCCTTCCGCGGCCGCGATCAGCGCCGACAGCGCGTGCGCGTCCATCATGGTGCCGGTCGGATTGGCGGGACTCGCGACGATCACACCGGCGAGCGGCGCCTTGCGGTGCGTGGCAAGCAGCTGCTCGCCTGTCAGAGCCCAGCGGGTCTGCGCCGATGTCTCGATCAGCACCGGCTCGCAGCCAAGGGCCGTGAGGATATGCCGATACGGCGGATAACCGGGATTGGCGAGCGCGACACGATCGCCCGGTTCGAACAGCGCAAGGAAGGCGAGGATGAACCCGCCGGACGAGCCGGTCGTGACGACGATCCGTGCCGGATCGAGCGCGAGGCCATAAGTCTCGGCGTAGTGTCGGGCAATGCGCCGTCGCAGCGACGGGATGCCCAGACATTCTGTATAGCCGATGCGGCCGCAGGCGAGCGCGGCCTGTGCCGCGGCGAGCGCCGTGGCGGGCGCGGGCGCAGCCGGTTGGCCGACCTCCATATGGATGACGTGCCCACCTGCCGCCTCGATTCGGGCGGCGGCCGCCATCACATCCATGACGATAAACGGCGGGACATCGCTGCGCCGCGATGCGCTCAGAAGGTGTTTTGCCGTATCCAGCATGATTTCCCACCGCCCGTTGTCGATTGCCCCGCTAAAGCCGCATTCCCTTGGCGAGCTTCACCGCAAGCAGACGTGATCGCGGCCTGCGTTGACCGCCTGCGGAGGCGTCACTAGGTTGCCCCCAAAATTTACGACCAAGACATGATCGAGACCGGCACACCTATCAAGGCGCAGCGGACGGCGCCAGCGGCGCGCGCGCTGGCGGTTGCCGGAGCGCTGATGCTGGTTGCCGGCGGCGCCCCGATCGGCCCGCCGGCCCGCGCACAATCCGGCGGCATCCCGTTGATCCGCGATGCCGAGATTGAGCAGCTGCTGCGCGATTACTCGATGCCGATCCTGCGCGCCGCCGGCCTTGCCAAGCAGAACGTCAAGGTCGTCATCATCAACGACCGCAGTTTCAACGCCTTCGTGATGGACGGGCGGCATATCTTCGTCAATGCCGGGACGCTCATCGACGCCAAGACGCCGAACGAGGTGATCGGCGTGTTCGCGCATGAAACCGGACACTTGGCCGGCGGGCATCTCTCGCGCATGCGCGAGCGGCTCGCCGCCGCACAGACGCAGTCGATCATCGCGATGCTGGCGGGCCTCGGCGCCGCGATCGCCACCGCCCATTCATCAGGCGGCGGCACGGGCATGGCAGGAATCATGGGCCCGCAGGAGGCGATCCGCCGCTCGCTGCTCGCCTATGTGCGCACGCAGGAAGATCAGGCCGACCACGCCGGCGTCAAGTTCCTCAACGCCACCGGCCAGTCGCCCAAAGGGATGTACGAGACCTTCAAGCGGTTGAGCAACGAGGTACTGTTCACTGCGCAGCATGTCGATCCTTATGTGCAGACCCATCCGATGCCGGCAGACCGGGTCGCCGCGCTGGAGGTGATTGCCAAGGCAAGTCCCTACTGGGATAAGACCGACCCGCCCGCCCTGCAGGAACGGCACGACCTGATGCGTGCCAAGCTCTATGGCTTCCTCGAGCGCGGCGACGTCGTGGCGCGCCGCTATCCCCTGAGCGATCACAGCCTTGCAGCCCGCTACGCGCGCGCCATCGCAACTTACCGGCGCTCCGACCTGAAGCAGGCGCTGACGGAAATCGAAGGCTTGATCCAGGCAAAGCCGAACGATCCGTATTTCTACGAGCTCAAGGGCCAGGCGCTGCTGGAGAGCGGCCACCCGGCCGAGGCCGTCACGCCGCTACGCAAGGCCGTGCAGCTCGCGCCGAGTCCGGCGCTGATCCAGATCATGCTGGCGCAGGCCCTGATCGCGACGGACAATCAGAAATATGCCGACGAGGCGGTCGGCCTGCTGCGCGCGGCGCTGGTGCAGGAGCCGGAAGCCTCCGGCGCCTACGCACAGCTCGCTATGGCTTATGGCAAGAAAGGCGACCTTGCCCATGCCGATCTCGCGTCCGCGGAAGCCGCCTTCTATCGGGGCGATTTCGCTGCGGCGACCATGCTTGCGACCCGCGCCAAGACCCGCCTGCCGGTCGGCTCGCCGGCCTGGGTGCGGGCGGACGACATCGTTTCAGCGAAGGCCAAAGCCAAGACCAATTAGTTAACCCGTTCATGACAAGGATGACCACTATGACCCTGACTTCGCGCCTTCTTGCTGCAGCCGGCGCCTGTGTATTGATCGGCTTCGCTCCGGCGCTTGCCGACGAATTTTCCGGAAACCAGCGCGGCGAGATCGAGCGCATCGTGCGCGAATATCTCGTCAGTCACCCGGAAGTGCTCCAGGAAGCGATGGTGGAGCTCGAAAAGCGCCAGAGCGCCGCGGAAGCCGCCAAGCATCAGGCCGCCGTGAAGGACAACGCGCAGGAACTGTTCAGCTCGCCGCATCAGGTGGTGCTCGGCAATCCGCAGGGCAACGTCACCATGGTCGAGTTCTTCGACTACAACTGCGGCTACTGCAAGCGCGCGATGGGCGACATGCTCACGCTGCTCAAGACTGATCCAAACCTGAAGGTCGTGCTCAAGGAATTCCCGGTGCTCGGGCCCGGTTCGCTCGAAGCGGCCAAGGTCGCCGTCGCCGTGCGCATGCAGGACAGGAGCGGCAAGAAATATCTCGACTTCCACACCAAGCTGCTCGGCGGACGCGGCCAGGCCGACCAGGCCCACGCGCTGGAAGCCGCCAAGGAAGCCGGCCTGGACATGACGCGGATCGAGAAGGACATGAAAAGCCCTGAGGTCGATACGAATCTCAAGGAGAACTTCAGGCTGGCGGACGCGCTCGGTCTGAGCGGCACGCCGAGCTATGTTGTCGGCAAGGATGTCGTGGTGGGCGCGGTCGGACTTGACGCGCTCAAGGAGAAAATCAACACAGCGCGCTGCGGCAAGGCCGACTGCTGATTCCGAAGCCTGATTGAAAGCATTCGCGGCGCCGGAGGAAACCCTCCGGCGCTTCGTCTTTGCGGCTCGACAATTCTTTTCGGAACCAAAAGTTCCATAGGCCGTTGACCGGGCCATGTATTCGCTCGGCATCGAGGAAGAATATTTCGTGTTCGACGCGACGACGCGCCGCGCGGTGCGCCGCCTGGACCAGACATTTCTGAAATCGGCCCAGCGCGAACTCGGCGGCGCGCTGAAGACCGAAATGCTGCAATCGCAAATCGAGGTCGCAACGCCGCCATGCGAAACGATCATGCAGGCGCGCGAACATCTCGCGCATTATCGCCGCACGCTCGGTGACATCGCGCGGAAGCGCAGGCTCGGCATTGCCGCGGTCGGCACCTTCCCGCTCGCCTTCCGCGACGAGCAGCGCGTCACGCCGAAGCCGCGCTACGATGAGATCATGCAGGACCTGCAGATCCTCGGCCTGCGCAACATGCTGTGCGGCATGCACATCCATGTCGAACCGCCGGACCCCTCCTCGCGCATCAATCTGATCGTGCGCGTCACGCCCTATCTTCCATTATTGCTCGCGCTGTCGGTTTCCTCGCCGTTCTGGCAGGGCCATCTCACGGGGTTGTCGGGCTATCGCCTCGCGGCGTATGACGAGCTGCCGCGCACCGGGCTGCCGGAGCTGTTCCGCACCAACGAGGACTACGATGATTATGTCGCCGCGCTGGTCGGCGCCAAGATCATTCCCGACGCGAGCTATATTTGGTGGGCGATCCGGCCATCACTGAATTTCCCGACCGTCGAGCTGCGCGTCGCGGACAGCTGCACGCGGCTCGATGATGCGCTCGCCATCGCCGCGCTGTTCCGCTGTCTATTGCGCGCTCTCGATCGCGACCGCTCGCTCAATGCCGGCTTCGATCGCGTCGGCCGCGCGATCACCGCCGAGAACAAGTGGCATGCCCAGCGACATGGCCTCGCCGCGACCTTCGTCGATCCGATCCGGCGGACTCCGATTGCTGCCAAGCAATGGCTTGCAGAGATTCGGGCGCTCCTCGTTCAGGACATCGACGCGCTCGGATGCGGTGACGCGATCTCGCACCTGGACCGGCTTATCGCAGAAGGAAGCAGCGCCGACCGTCAGGTCGTGCAGTTCAACAACGCCGTGTCCGACGGACGGCAAAGGTTAACGGCGCTCAAGCAGGTCGTCGACTGGGCGGCCGAGGAGACGCAGACATTCTGAACAAACCACGTTTAGGCTTCCCCTTCTGACATTCGCCAAATATAACAAAACATCGATCTTTATTTTTTGGCCGCGCCATGGCGAAGACGCTCTACGTTCTCAACGGACCCAACCTCAACACCCTCGGCATGCGTGAGCCTGAAATCTATGGCCATGCCACGTTGAAGGACGTTGAAGCACTCTGCGAAAAAACCGCTAAGCATTTCGACCTCGACATCGAGTTTCGGCAGTCGAACCACGAGGGCGTCCTCGTTGACTGGATTCAGGAGGCACATGCCAAGAACGCGGCGGGGGTCGTCATCAACCCGGCGGGCTATACCAATACCTCGATCGCCATTCTCGATGCGTTGCTGTTGATCAAGGCGCCTGTCATCGAGGTTCACATCACCAATATCCACAAACGTGAGAGCTTCCGCCACGTGTCCTATGTGTCGAAAGTCGCACGCGCGGTGATCGCCGGCTGCGGCGTCGATGGATATGCGCTCGCCATCACCGCCATCGCCGGCATGATCGGCGCAAAAGCGAAAGGCTGATCATGGCAAAGGCGCCGGACAAGCCGAAGAAACCGACCGTCGATCACGACGTGATCCGCGATCTCGCGGCGCTTCTCGACGAGACCGGGCTAACGGAAATCGAGATCGAGCAGGACGACCAGCGCATCAGGATTGCACGCAATACCGCGCGCGCCATCGCGCCCGAGGCAACGCCCTCTCCTCCGCCGACCGCGCCGACGACTGGCGTGCCGGCGACCGCTGCCCCGGTCGATCCGGCGAAGCATCCAGGCGTCGTGACTTCGCCCATGGTCGGCACCGCCTATGTGGCACCGGAGCCAGGGGCCAAGCCGTTCGTCGAAGTCGGCAGCCGGGTCAAGGCCGGTGACACGCTGCTGATCGTCGAGGCGATGAAGACAATGAACCAAATTCCGGCCCCGCGCGCCGGGACTGTCATTCAGATTTTGTTCGAGGACGGCCAGCCGGTCGAGTTCGGCGAGCCGCTGGTGATCATCGAGTGAAGAGCGTGATGGCCTCTCCTCTGTCATGCCCGGCCTCGTGCCGGGCATCCACGCCTTACCTGTTGACCAGAGCGTGGGTGGCCAGGACAAGCCCGGCCATGATGACGTTTGATTTTACAGCGCCGCCTTTCCTTCGGCGGAACAGCGATGTTCGATAAGATCCTGATCGCCAACCGTGGCGAGATCGCCATGCGCGTGCTGCGCGCCTGCAAGGAGCTCGGCATCCACACCGTTGCGGTGCACTCTACCGCCGATGCAGACGCGATGCATGTGCGCTTCGCTGACGAAAGCGTGTGCATCGGTCCGCCGGCCGCGAAAGACAGCTATCTCAACATCCCGGCGATCCTCGCGGCCTGCGAGATCACCGGCGCCGATGCTGTGCATCCTGGCTACGGCTTCCTGTCCGAGAACGCGCGCTTTGCCGAGATTCTCGGTGAGCACAACGTCACTTTCATCGGGCCCAAGCCCGAGCATATCCGCATCATGGGCGACAAGATCGAGGCCAAGCGCACCGCCAGACGCCTCGGTATTCCGGTGGTCCCCGGGTCAGAGGGCGGCATCACCTCCGACGCCGAAGCCATGAGAATCGGCGCCGATATCGGCTTTCCCCTGCTGGTCAAGGCGGCGGCCGGCGGCGGCGGACGCGGCATGAAGGTTGCCCGCACCGCTGGCGAACTGTCGACCGCGCTCGCCACCGCGCGCGCCGAGGCGAAAGCCGCGTTCGGCGACGATGCCGTCTATCTGGAAAAATATCTCGAGAAGCCGCGCCACATCGAAATCCAGGTGCTTGGCGACGGCAAAGGCAACGCCATCCATCTCGGCGAACGCGACTGTTCGCTCCAGCGCCGCCATCAGAAGGTGTGGGAGGAAAGCCCCTCGCCTGCCCTCAACACGCAGGCGCGCGACCGGATCGGTGAGATCGTTGCCAAGGCGATGCGCGAGATTTCCTATCTCGGCGTCGGCACCGTCGAATTCCTTTACGAGGACGGCGAGTTCTATTTCATCGAAATGAACACGCGCATCCAGGTCGAGCATCCGGTGACCGAAGCGATCACCGACATCGACCTGATCTTCGAGCAGATCCGTGTCGCCGCCGGCGCCGAGCTCACCATCCGACAAAACGACGTGCAGTTCCGCGGCCACGCCATCGAGTGCCGTATCAATGCGGAAAACCCGGTGTCGTTTCGTCCTTCGCCGGGCAAAATTCTGCACTATCACGCATCGGGTGGCCTCGGCGTGCGCATCGATTCAGCCGTCTATCAAGGCTATACGATACCGCCCTATTACGATTCCCTTGTCGGCAAGCTGATCGTGCATGGCAAGACGCGCACCGAATGCCTGATGCGGCTCAAGCGCGCGCTGGATGAGCTGGTGGTGGACGGCATCGAGACTACATTGCCGCTGTTCCGCGCCCTGGTGCGCGAGGCCGACATCATCGACGGCGACTACCACATCCACTGGCTCGAGCAGTTCCTCGCTCGCGGCGGCATGACAGATTAGCCTGTCTCAGTGCGCAGTCGGCGTCAGTCGCCGGATCAACCGGCAGATGTCGTCGAGATCGTAAGGCTTGTTGACGAAAACCGACCGCGGCACCAGCGATCCGATCTCCGACGCATCGAAACGACCCGAGGCATAGACGACCGGCAAATCCGGCCGCAGCTCGCGCGCCCGGCTCGCAAGCTCGGCGCCGTCAAGATTGCCCGGCAAATTGATATCGGTGAACAGGAGGTCGATGGCCTCGCCGTCTTCAAGATAGCGCAACGCCGTGTCCGCGTTCTCGGCGACATAGACCTCGAAACCGCCCTCGACCAGCGCATCGCAGACCGGCTCGCTGATCAGCACCTCATCCTCCACCAGCAGGACCGTCGTCGCCATGATATGTTCCTTTACGCCGCGATTTCATCTTCACCGACAATGCGCTGGTGCGATTTAGTTTTCAAAGTTTCTGAGATTTGTCTCAATTATCGTTAGCAAATAGTATCAATTTTTAGGAGCACTCGTTGCGGCATAAGCTGGAACTGCCATGGCCAACCGCACGTCAGCGTTTGTCGAGATCACGCCCGAGGTTCTGCTCAAGGCTTATGCCTGCGGGATTTTCCCGATGGCCGAATCTGCCGACGATCCGGCGCTGTACTGGATCGAACCGGAGAAGCGCGGCATCATTCCTCTCGACGGGTTTCACGTTCCAGCGCGCCTCGCCCGCACCGTGCGCACCACCTCATACACCGTCGCCATCAACCGTGACTTTGATGCCGTCATTCGCGGCTGCGCAGAACCGGGAACCGGCCGTTCCCGGACCTGGATCAACGAACGCATCAAGATCCTTTATCGCCGGCTGTATGAGCACGGACATTGCCACACCGTCGAAGTTTATGATGGCGACCGGCTGATCGGCGGACTCTACGGCGTCTCGCTGGGCGCGGTGTTTTTCGGCGAGAGCATGTTCCACCGTGCGCGTGACGCTTCGAAGATCGCACTGGTGCATCTGGTGGCCCGGCTCAGGGCCGGCGGCTACCGCCTGCTCGACACCCAATTCGTGACCGACCACTTGATGACGTTCGGCGCGTGCGAGGTATCGCGCCGGCAGTATCACAAGCTGCTTGATGCGGCGCTGGCCGGCCAAGGCCGCTTCGACGCCTTGCCGCTCGACGAGCCGGTGAGCGGCGAACGCGCGCTCGAACTGGCGCGAGCGCCCTGACGTTTCAGCGAGACGGCAACAGGACCGACGGTGATTGGGGGGTCGAGCGCTTGCGCGGCTGCGCTGGTGCAGACGGCTTCGGCTTCTGGGCGGCAGGCTTCGGCTCGGACGGCGCCTCGGCGACGGCCGGCATTGTGGCGCCTTTGCAGTCGGTTAGCCAGACGTCGTAGATCGGATGCTCGACCGCGTGCAGCCCCGGGCTCGACGCGAACATCCAGCCGGTGAAGATGCGGCGCACCTCTCCCTGCAACGTAACCTCGTCGACCGCGACGAAAGCGTCCGTGCGCGGCGTTTCAGTCGGCGGCCGCGAATAGCACACGCGTGGTGTCACCTGGAGCGCGCCGAACTGGACGGTTTCGTTGATCGCAACCTCGAAACTGATGGTGCGTCCGGTGATCTTGTCGAGGCCGGAGAACACCGCAGTGGGATTTTCCAGCTTCTGCTCGGGGGGCGCGACTACGATTTCATCAGTCGGCGGTGGCTCGATCGCGGCCGGTTGCTCCGGCGTGCCGCGCGGCTGGCGCTGCCCTGGTGGCAGGCCGGGCAAGGTCTGCGGCTGGGCCGGTAATGCTTCTTGCGTCGGCGCTGTCGTGCCACGGAGCGGCGCTGCGCGCTCGGACGGCGGCGCGGCGGTTGCGCCAGGCGGCGGCGCCAGCGGCTGCGACTGAATCGTACCGGCGCCCGGCCGTTGCGCCGGCGGAAGATTCATCGGCGCGGGCAGCGGCTCTTCCGGCGGCTCGTCTCGGCTCGATGGAAAATTCGGCGGCGGCGCGCCACGATTCGGAATATCGGCCGGCGGCCGTGGCGGACCGAAAATCGATCCGAATTGGGCGCGCGCTGGCCCAAACGCTGTGAGCAACGCCAGCACGACCGTTGCCGATGTCAGAAAAACGCGCGCCATCGATCAGGCTTTGTCTCGGCGCTGAACGGGCATCCCGTCGTGCCCCAGCATCGGCCCGGTTAACATGAGGATTACGGCGCGGAAAGGGCGACCGCTCAGCGGCCGGGCGTCCACGGCTTGTAATCGCCGGTGGCGCGCGGGCGCCGGCCGAGCGCGAGCGTCGAGCCGGTCGGCCGCAACGCGCCGGGCGTGCCGGTCATGTTGGCGCGGTGCGGTTTCTGCCACGCGCGAGGCTTATAGTTCTCCTGCGTCGGCGGCGTGTCGACCGTATGATGCAGCCAGCCGTGCCAGGACGGCGGCACCGTCGAAGGCTCCGCATAGCCATTATAGACGACCCAGCGCCGCTCGAGCTTGAGCGTTGGATCAACCTTGCCGCGCCGCGTGCGATAATAGCGATTGCCGAACTCGTCCTCGCCGACCAGCTCGCCATGGAGCCAGGTCCAAAGCTGGGTGCCGAACGTCTGCCGGTTCCACCAGGTGAAGATAAGCTCGAACAGACGTTTCATGACGGATGGGCTGGTCCTCAATGCCGGCGGCGTTGTGCCAGCAAGCTGCCGCCTTGTCCAGAATGTGCCCAGTCAACGGCACGATCAACCAGCGCCATCGAGCGATCCACCACCGGACGCGCCCGGGCCCTGTGGAACAGTCCGCCCGGAGAGCCAAAAATCCACAACGAGGAGCCGCCCATCCACAGATCGCCGGTCCGTCCGCTTAGATACTAACCGACTGAAAAGTTTTCGAGAATCAGCGACTCCCGAACCGGCTTGCGAGACGTTTTCCACGCTGTGTCCCGAATTAGTCTGCGCATCGACATGGGCACGGGGATGAGCCGGAGCGCCGGAAATCCGTCACTTACCCGTCATGAAAGGAGGCATAAAAACCTATTCGGCCCCGTCGAGAAAAATGCTTTTCGGCTGTGCCTGACGGACGGATACTGGCTTCGGCTTCGTCACCACTTGTCCCCAGTAACCACAAGATTTAGGGTTTGATTCACTTCTGACCACTATCTCTTGTTGACGCGTGTGGCGAGTCCACCTAGCTTTAGTGTGTTCGGCGGGTTGAGTTTTAAGTTCCACCGGACCCCCACAACCCGAGATCAGCTCAGCCCGCGCCCGGAATCGGCGTTCCGGAGCAAGGGATCACTGCGCGGTGCGAGGGCCTGGGCAACGGTGTGAGAGCCTGGGTGAAGGACTAGATAGCAAGGGCGTCGTTTGGAATGCGTGCAGCGTTCGACAAGCGGACAGAGTCCGCAGGGACAATTCGAGACTAGGGGCTAGAAGACTATGCGGATCGAACGTCGGTACACGAAGGAAGGTCAGTCGGCGTATGCGGGCATTCAGTTCAGGCTGACCACGAGTGAAATTCGTAATCCCGACGGGTCGGTGGTCTTCAAGCTCGACAATGTGGAAGTGCCGGAGTCCTGGTCTCAGGTGGCGGCCGACGTGCTGGCGCAGAAGTATTTCCGCAAGGCCGGCGTGCCGGCGATCCTGAAAAAGGTTGAGGAGAACGCTGTCCCATCGTTCTTATGGCGCTCTACGGCGGACGTAACGGCGCTTACCGCCCTTCCCGAGGCGAGTCGCACGACTGGCGAGACCTCGTCGAAGCAGGTGTTCGACCGCCTGGCCGGCACCTGGACCTACTGGGGCTGGAAAGGCGGCTATTTCGATAGCGAAGATGACGCCCGCGCCTTCTACGACGAGTTGCGCTTCATGCTGGCCTCGCAGATGTGCGCGCCGAACTCGCCGCAATGGTTCAACACCGGCCTCCACTGGGCCTACGGCATCGACGGCCCCAGCCAGGGCCATTTCTACGTCGACCCCTTCACCGGCAAGCTCGAGAAATCGACCTCGGCCTACGAGCACCCGCAGCCGCACGCCTGCTTCATCCAGGGCATCACCGATGACCTGGTGAACGAAGGCGGCATCATGGACCTGTGGGTGCGCGAGGCGCGCCTGTTCAAATACGGCTCCGGCACCGGCTCGAACTTCTCAGCGCTGCGCGGCGAAGGCGAGAAGCTGTCCGGTGGCGGCAAGTCGTCCGGCCTGATGTCGTTTCTCAAGATCGGCGATCGCGCCGCCGGCGCGATCAAATCCGGCGGCACCACGCGCCGCGCCGCCAAGATGGTGATCGTCGACGTCGACCACCCCGACATCGAAACCTACATCGACTGGAAGGTGCTGGAGGAGCAGAAGGTCGCCGCCCTCGTCACCGGCTCCAAGATCAACCAGCGCCACCTCAAGGCGATCCTGAAAGCCTGCATCAACTGCGAGGGCTCGGGCGACGACTGCTTCATGCCGGAGAAAAATCCGGCGCTCAAGCGCGAGATCAAGGCGGCGCGCCGGAACGCGGTACCGGATAACTATATCAAGCGAGTGATCCAGTTCGCCAAGCAAGGCTACAAGGACATCCATTTCCCCACTTACGACACCGACTGGGACAGCGACGCCTATCTCACCGTCTCCGGGCAGAACTCGAACAATTCGGTGCGCGTCACCGACGAATTCCTCAAGGCGGTGCTGGAAGACAGCACCTGGGACCTCACCTATCGCCGTACCGGAAAGGTGGCAAAGACCGTGAAGGCGCGCGAGCTGTGGGAAAAGATCGGCCACGCCGCCTGGGCCTCGGCCGACCCCGGCCTGCAGTACCACACCACGATCAACGACTGGCATACCTGCCCAGCTTCCGGGCCGATCCGCGCCAGCAATCCGTGCTCGGAATACATGTTTCTCGACGATACCGCCTGCAACCTCGCCTCGCTGAACCTGCTGACGTTCCGCGACGAGAAGACCGGCACCTTCGACGTTGAGAGCTATGAGCACGCGGTGCGGCTGTGGACCATCGTGTTGGAAATCTCGGTGATGATGGCGCAGTTCCCGTCGCGCCAGATCGCCGAACTCTCCTACGAATTCCGCACGCTCGGCCTCGGCTACGCCAACATCGGCGGCCTCTTGATGACCTCCGGCATCCCTTATGATTCGGACGCCGGCCGCGCCATCGCCGGCAGCCTCACCGCGATCATGACGGGCATCGCCTATGCGACCTCGGCCGAGATGGCGCAGAAGCTCGGGCCCTTCCCCGGCTACGAGAAGAACCGCGAGCACATGCTGCGCGTGATGCGCAACCACACCCGCGCCGCCTACGGCGAGACGGACGTCTACGAGAAGGTGTCGATCGCGCCGGTGCCGCTCGAACATGCCGCGCTCGCTGCCCTGCCGGTCAAGGGCTACGAGGCGCTGTCTGCCCACGCCAAGTCGGCCTGGAACAAGGCCATCAAGCTCGGCGAGCAGCACGGCTATCGCAACGCTCAGGCCACGGTGATCGCGCCGACCGGCACGATCGGCCTCGTCATGGACTGCGA
This sequence comes from uncultured Undibacter sp., assembly GCA_964576085.1. Taxonomy (GTDB): domain Bacteria; phylum Pseudomonadota; class Alphaproteobacteria; order Rhizobiales; family Xanthobacteraceae; genus Pseudolabrys. The sequence goes on from CAZNTY010000547.1 coordinate 12,262, forward strand.
CACCACCGGCATCGAGCCCGACTTCGCGCTGGTGAAGTTCAAGAAGCTCGCCGGCGGCGGCTATTTCAAGATCATCAATCGCGCGGTGCCGGATGCGCTACGCGCGCTCGGCTATAGCGAGGCTCAGATCGCCGAGATCGAAGCCTATGCGGTCGGCCACGGCACGCTGGCCCAGGCGCCTGCGATCAACCACACCACTTTGAAAGCAAAGGGCTTCACCGACGAGGCGCTGAAGAAGGTCGAGAAGGCATTGCCGACCGCCTTCGACATCAAATTCGCCTTCAACAAATGGACACTCGGCGAGGAGTTCTGCCTGAAGAATCTCGGCCTCAGCGCCGAGGACCTCGCCTCACCCAGCTTCGATTTGCTCTCAGCGCTCGGCTTTTCCAAGCGCGAGATCGAGGCCGCCAACATCCACGTCTGCGGCGCGATGACGGTCGAGGGCGCGCCGCACCTGAAGCCTGAGCATTACCCGGTGTTCGACTGCGCCAATCCGTGCGGCCGCACCGGCAAGCGCTTCCTTTCGGTCGAGAGCCACATCCGCATGATGGCGGCGGCGCAGCCGTTCATCTCCGGCGCGATCTCCAAGACCATCAACATGCCCAACGACGCCACCGTCGAGGATTGCAAGGAGGCTTACCTTCTCTCCTGGAAGCTGGCGCTCAAGGCCAACGCACTCTACCGCGACGGCTCGAAGCTGTCACAGCCGCTCAATTCGCAGCTCATCGCCGACGAGGATGATGAAGAGGACGCGGTCGAGGCCGTGCTGGCGCAGCCTCTTGCCGCGCGCACCTCGCAGATCGCCGAGAAGGTGGTGGAGAAGATCGTCGAGCGCGTCACCGTGCTGCGCGAGCGCGAGCGGCTGCCCTCGCGCCGCAAGGGCTACACCCAGAAGGCGACGGTCGGCGGCCACAAGGTCTATCTGCGTACCGGCGAATATGACGACGGCCGGCTTGGCGAGATCTTCATCGACATGCACAAGGAAGGCGCGGCGCTGCGTTCCTTCATCAACAACTTCGCGATCGCGGTGTCGCTCGGCCTGCAATACGGCGTGCCGCTCGAGGAATATGTTGACGCCTTCACCTTCACGCGCTTCGAGCCAAGCGGGCCGGTGCAAGGCAACGACAGCATCAAGTTCGCGACCTCGATCCTCGACTCCGTGTTCCGCGAGCTCGCGGTGTCGTACCTGTCGCGCTTCGACCTCGCCCATGTCGATCCGTCCGAAGGCGGCTTCGACGCGCTCGGCAAAGGCGAGCATGAGGGCAAGCCGCCGTCGGCGGCGGCCTATGTGTCGCGCGGGCTCACCCGCAACCGCACCGACCGCCTGTCGGTGGTATCGAGTTCTTCACCCTCCCCTGCAGGGGGAGGGTCGGCCGCCGACGGCGGGCGGAGTGGGCTGCTGAGCGCTGTCGCCTCATCGGGCACACGCGCCGAGGCCCAGGGTGCCGTGGCGCTCAAGACCGAACCACAGGGCAAGCTCTCCCCGGCGCAGCAGCTCGAACAGCGCATCGACACGCTGGATGCCAAGGCCCACGCCAAGGCGGCCGCCTCTGAGAAGCGCGCCGAGGCGCGCGCCAAGGGCTACGAAGGCGAAGCCTGCGGCGAGTGCGGAAATTTCACGCTGGTGCGCAACGGCACCTGCATGAAGTGCGATACGTGCGGATCAACGACGGGGTGTTCCTGATCGCCTGGTTCGTGCTGGTTCAAAGAATACGCCGCCGAGATAATCTCGGCGGCGTATTCGTCGCTGCTGGACTTTGGGGTTGAGCGTCTTACGTTGTCGTCATGACGGCAGCCAAGAAGCTCTCCCTCACCGACAAGCAGTTCGAGCGCATCGCCCGTGCGCTCGCCGAGCCGCGCCGCTATGACATGCTCAAGAGGATCGGCGCCTGCGACAGCCCGATGGCCTGCAGCGCGCTGCATGACAGCGTCAACATCAGCCCGGCCACCGTCTCCCACCATCTCAAGGAACTCGAGACTGCGGGCCTGATCGAGATCGTGCGCGAGGGCCGGTTCGCCAATCTCGTGCTCCAGCGCGACGTGCTGCGCGCCTATCTCGACCGTCTCGCGAAGATCTAATCCAAAAGTTCTATCCAAGTGCCTCTTGCAGCGGCCCATATATTTCTTATTTCGATGATCATCGAATTATCGAAATGTCCCCAGCCTTGAGCCGATAGGAGAAAATCATGAGCGATCTCAGTGGCAAAGTCGCCGTCGTTACGGGCGCATCGAAAGGGATCGGTGCCGGCATCGCCAAATCACTCGGCGCGGCCGGCGCCTGCGTTGTGGTGAACTATGCCTCAAGCAAGGAAGGCGCCGAGCGGGTCGTCGCCGCGATTGCCGCCAAAGGCGGCCAGGCGATTGCAGTCAAGGCCGACGTCGCGAAGGCCGCCGACGTCAAGCGCCTGTTCGACGAAACGAAGAAGGCGTTTGGCCGCGTCGATGTGCTGGTGAACAATGCCGGTGTGTATCTGTTCCAGCCGCTTACGGACGTGACCGAGACCGAATTCCACCGTCAGTTCAACGTCAACGTTCTCGGCACCATCCTGGCGACGCAGGAGGCGGCAAAACATTTCGGACCGCAAGGCGGAAGCATCATCAACATCTCCTCCACGGCAAGCGAAGACGCCATCCCGACTGCGTCGGTCTATTCGGCCACCAAAGGCGCGGTCGACACGATGACACGGGTTCTCGCCGCCGAGCTTGGGCCGCGCAAGATCCGCGTCAACGCGATCGCGCCTGGCGGCACGGAAACCGAAGGGCTGCATAGGGCGGGCGTGATCGGCAGCGCGTTCGAGAGGGCGACGATTGCCCGGACCGCGCTCGGCCGACTCGGCCAGCCAGAGGACATCGCACGGGTCGCCGTGTTTCTGGCATCCGACGATTCAGCCTGGCTGACCGGAGAGCGGCTCACTGCCGCGGGAGGCTATCACTGACGCTCATGCCGACGGGGCCGCGGGCGGACGCGGCCCCTGGGGCGTCCGCAGCATTCTTAAAGTTTTAATCGCAGTTTAACCAAATTCGCCAAAGCTAAGCTCTTCGCCTGACACGCCGCGTGGGAGCGCCCGCCGTCGTGTCCGGCGGGCGTGTGGTTTTGTGTAACCGGGCTGCAAATGGCGTACTGCGTGAGAAAAGAGCCCGCAAACCGGGCCAGTTCTGCCGTTTCGCGAGCCCGTAATTTCAGCGTGCCCCGCGGCGCCGACTACACCCTGACCCGCAATGCCGCAGTCGCCGGCACAGCACTGACCAGTCTCTGCCTGATCGCCGCAGGGGTAGCGCTGGTTGGCCAGGAGCACGCCGTCGGCTCGTTGCCCGGCTATGTCGCAAGCCATAAGGCGCTGACGATCGCCTGGGTCGAGCCGGCCCAGCAGGCGCAGATGGAGGCGCCCGCCGTGCTCGCCGGCAACACGCCGGCCCCGGCCGCTACGCCCGAGCCGAAGGCGCAGACGCAGGTCGCCGCCCTCGCCGGCCCAGTGCCGCTGCCGCGTGCGCGGCCGCGTCAGATGATCGCCGCCGTGCCGCTGCCGCGCGAACGCGTTGCGGAGAAGGCGCCGGAACTGCCGGCGCCAGTGACGATCGCGGCGGTGGGTCCAGAAACGCCCCTCTCGAATACCAATCTCGCCGCTGACATGGGTGCCCCCTCGCCCCAACTCCCTCCCCCGAGAGAAGAGAGACAAGAACCCGTAGCGGCCGCCGACAACCCGATCGAGGCGGTCGCAGAGGCAAAAGCCGACGCACCTCGCGCCACGTTACAAAGCGTGAAGCACGGTGAAGTTGCGGACGCCGCCCCAGTGCCGACAACTTTCGGCCCGGCACGTCCGGCCCCGTCGTTCCAGCTCACCTCCTATGCACCGACCCGCGAGCAACTATTCGAGCGCGACATCACCGGTTCGGTTGGTAATCCGTTGCGCGACTTCGGCCCCTCTGCCGCTCCCGCCGCGCCGGCAAGGTCCGTACCCGAAACCACCAGGGCGATCCCGAAGCCGCACGACATCTCTAAGCCGTCGGTGAAGCCCAGCCGGCCGCGCTCCCTTACGATCCAGGAGAAGCTGTGGGGTTCTCCGGTCCGCCTCGCCTCGCTCACGCCGATGGATGCGGTGCGCGACGACGACGAATCAGGCCTTCCCCATGCGCCCTACGACCGCCAGACCGCCGTCTATGTCATCTCGGACAAGAAGGTGTACATGCCGGACGGCCGCGTGCTCGAGGCGCATTCCGGCCTCGGCGACAGGATGGACGACCCCCGCTTCGTCCACCTGCGCATGCGCGGGGCGACGCCGCCGCATGTCTACGACCTGACGCTGCGCGAGAGCCTGTTTCATGGCGTCGAGGCGATCCGGATGACGCCGATCGGCGGCGAACGCGCGATCTTCGGGCGCGACGGCATCCTGGCGCACACCTATATGCTCGGGCCGAGCGGGCAATCGAACGGCTGCGTCTCGTTCAAGGACTACGACGCATTCCTCGACGCCTTCAAGGCCGGCAAAATCAACCGTCTCGCCGTCATCGCCCGGTTCGATTGACGCCCAAAAGCGCCGGATAACCCGCGCGCCAGCGGGCGCCTCGCGCCGCCGTCATATAAAATGCACTCGGACACCCTGATTCGCGCGGAAGAGCTTTGGCCAAAACGCCGACCCCGCCCCCGAAACCCGGCAGCAAGCCTCCGACCGACGCGGAGCGCGCGGCGCTAACCGCCGAGCGGCGCGAGGCGCAGGCCCGCGAGGGTGAGATCGCGATGGCGGAGTACCTTGCCCACATCAAGGCCGAGCGCGAAAAGACCGCGAAGCTGCGGGCGCTGCGGCTCGCCAAGGAAGAAGCTGATCGCCAGGCCGCCGATAAAGCCAAGGCCAAGGCGGCCGAGAAACAGTCCGCCATCGCGGCGCTGCAGGCGGCCGTTGCCGCCAAGGCCGCCGCAGCGAAAAAACCGGCGGCAAAACCGAAGGCCTCGGAAAAATCGCCAGCGCGGTCCACCGTTAAGCCAAAGCAGGCGACAAAAACCGCCCCGAAAGCCAAGGCGGGACCAAAAACAGCAGCGGCCAAGAGCACACCAAAGCCTGCGAAAAAGAAGCGATCCTGACGTCCGCCGCGCTCAGGCCGGTCTATCCCATCGTCGCGACCTAAAGTTCCTTCATGCCTTGTGCCGGTCGTTGTCGATCGGGATCACCTGCCCGCTGATCGATTTGGCAGCGTTGGACGCTAGGAAGACCGCAAGCTGCGCGATGTCCTTGGGGTCGACCATCTGCTTGATCGACTGTTCGCTCATCGCCTTGTCGCGCTCCTGGGCAATCGTGAGGCCGCTGATCGCGGCACGGCCGGCGAAGACCCGCTCGATACGGTCGCCCTCGACCGCCCCCGGCGCGATGGCATTGGCGCGGATGCCCCAGTCTCCGAGCTCGATCGCCAGCGTCTTGGTGAAGCCGATCACCGCCCACTTGCTCGCCGCATAAGGCGAACGGTTGGCGAAGCCAAAGCGACCGGCGATCGATGACAGGTTGATGATGACGCCGGCAGTCGATCTCTTGAGATACGGGATGGCGAGCCGGGTCACGTCGAACATACCGGTGATGTTGATGGCGAGCGTGCGGTCCCACTCGGCCGGCGGCATGTCCTCGACCGGCCTGGTCGGGCCGGCGATACCGGCATTGTTGACAAGCACGTCGATGCCGCCGAGCGCCTCGGCGGCGTCGGGCACCATACGCTCGATCTCGGCACGGCTCGCCATGTCGCAGGGCTTGACGATGGCGTCCGGGATCGCGCGCGAAGCCGCCGCCAGCGCCTGGGTATCGACGTCGCAGACATAAATCCTGTCGCCGAGCGCGGCGAACGCCCTGGCGATCTCGAAGCCGATGCCGGCGCCGCCGGCGGTAATCAGGACCTTTCGGGGCATGTCGTTCTCCGTCATGGCCGGCCTGCCGGACATGACGGGTCGCGGCTACTCCTCCGGCTCGGTGGTGAAATAAAGCGGATAACCGTTCTGCTTGCCAAGATCGGTCGCCTCCTTGGCCTTGGTATCGGCGACATCCTTGGTGAATACCGCAATCACGCAGGCGCCCTTCTGATGCGCGGTCATCATCACAGCATAGGCATGGGTCTCGTTCATGCGGAAGACGGCCTTGAGCACCTGAACGACGAACTCGCGCGGCGTGTAGTCGTCGTTGAGCAGGATCACCTTCCAGAGCTTCGGCCGCTCGGTTTTGGTTTTGACCTTGGTGCGCGGCTTGGTGAGGACTTTCTCGGGCATAAAGACCTCCATCTACACTATAACGCCTTGAACCAGCGGCGGCAGCGGCCCTACACTGCCCGGAACCACGGGGGATATCATGGCCAAACGCACAACACTGCGCAGTTCCAAGGGCACCAAGCTTTACGCGGTGCGTGACAAGAAGGGCCAGTTCAAGGACATCCAGACCTACAAGCGCGCCCATACCCTCGACATGAAGCGCACGTCGAAATCGGAAGCCGCAGCGAAGAAGAAGCGGCAGTAGCACGGCGCCGATTTCGTCAGGCGCATTGTCCGCCGAGGCCACGCGTTTCGCGTCGAGGCCGCCCGGAGCTTTTGACGCGCCCGCCGATCAGGACGGAAGCCAGCCATGATGACGATTTTCCTCACGCATAGTCCCGACATGCTCGCCAACTATTACGGCGAACGGGCGCTCGCCGAACTGCGCAAGCTCGGTGATGTGCGCCTCAACCAGACCGGCCGGGTGCTCGACGCCGCGACGCTCGTCCGGGAGGCGCGCGGTTGCGAGATCGTCATCTCGGACCGGCAGACGCCCGGCCCGGCGGAATTCTTCGCGCAGGCGGAAGACTGCGTCGCGTTCCTGCGCGTCGCGATGGACATCCGTAACATCGACGTGCCGGCCGCAAGCAGGCACGGCATTCTGGTGACGCATGCAACGGCGGGCTTCATCGCCGCGGTGGCGGAGATGGCGGTCGGCTACATGATCGATTGCGGCCGCAACATCACCCGCTCGACTGTGGAATATCGCGCCGGACAGGAAGCCGAGCCGCGCATGGGCCGGCAGCTCAAGGGCGCCACCCTCGGCATCCTCGGCTACGGGGCGATCGGCGAATATCTCGCCAAGCTCGGCGGTGCCTTGGGCATGACGGTGCTGGTCAATGATCCCTTCAAGACCGTGAAGGAACCGGGCGTCACGCAGGCCGAATTCGGGGAGGTGCTCAGGCAGGCCGACTTCCTGGTGTGCCTCGTGATCGCGAACGAGCAGACCGAGAACCTGATGAACGCGGCCGCGTTCGCGCAGATGAAGAAAACCGCGTTCTTCCTCAACCTGTCGCGCGGCAACCTGGTCGACGAGGATGCGCTCGAAGCCGCGCTCGACAGAAAGCAGATCGCCGGCGCTGCCATGGACGTCGGCCGCGCGCCGGACCAGAAGCCGTCGCTGTTTCTCGCCCGACGACCCGACGTCATCGCCACGCCGCACACGGCCGGATTGACGCCGGAAGCGGCAGAACATCAGGCGTTCGACACCGTGAAGCAGACCGCCGAGCTGGTCGCCGGCCGCATGCCGCCGGGCGCCGTCAACGCCGAGGCCGCGCACCGCCTGAGCCGGCTTCGGAAAAATACCTAGGCCACCGCCGCGGCCAGCCGGTCGAGGAATTCGGCCTGCGCCGGATTGATACGGGCACGAGCGTCCGCCAGCGTGAACCATTCGGCCCGATCGACTTCCGGGAAAGACTGCCGCCGGCCGCTGCGCGGCGGCCATTCCATCTCAAATCGATTGCAAACCAGCGTCCGCGGGTCGAAGTCGCCTTCGAGCGCGAAACAGGTGACGGTCTTGCCCGCTTTCTGCCGCACCTCACCAAGCGGCGTAAAAGCGCCGTCCGGAACAGGGCCAAGTTCCTCCGCGAATTCGCGCTGCGCCGCCGCCAGCGCCTCCTCGGCCTTGTCATATTCGCCTTTCGGGATGGACCATGCACCGAGATCCTTCTTGGACCAGAACGGCCCGCCGGGATGCACCAGCAGGACCCGCAGATCCCCGCCCTGCCGTTTCCACATCAGAATGCCGGCGCTGGACTTCGGCATGGCTGCTCAGGATCGGCTCCGCAAGGCATCGAAGCTCCACGGCCCCGGTCCGGCAAAGACGATATAAAGGAACACGAAGCAATACAGGATGGCACCGTCGCCGCGATTGAGAATTGGAAAAAAGCTGTGCGGGGCGTGGCTCAGGAAATAGGCGAATGCCATTTCGCCCGACATGACGAACGCCGCGACCCGCGTGAACAGACCCAGTGTCACGAGAATACCGCCGACAAGTTCTATCGCCCCCGCGAACCAGTATGTCGTGAACAGGGGCGGATGCGGCAGCGGCGATGGAAAGGCGAACAGCCGTGAAGTGCCGTGCTCAAGAAACAAAAGTGCCGCGACAATTCGTAAAATGCTCAGCATCGTCAGTGCGTAGCACTCAAGCGTCGTCCACATTCCAGAATCCTGCAGTAATTCCCGTTATTGACCAGTGACGCGCTTTATCCGGTGACAACGCCAAGCGCACTTCACAAAAATCTGATTCCGTTTTGCCCTGAAGATGGCGGGTATGTCAGCGTCGCTGCTTCATTCGTCCAACCCACGCGGTAGGGTCGTGCCGACGAAGGGGAAGTGGGACCGCCTATCTGTCTGGGAGAGGTTCATGGAACTGCGTACCCGTCATCCCACCGACGTCATCCGCTCACGCCCCACGATCGAATGCGCGCAATGCGGCGAGCCGCTGTTCATTCCGGAATGGTCGGAATATCTCGAGGATCGCCGCGCACGCCATCTGTGGTGCTGCGAACGCTGCGGTTACAAGTTTGAAACCACCGTGCAATTCGCGGCGGCGTGAGAACAGGACCGCAGGCTCGCACATTAAATTTCCCGCCCCGAGCCTCCGTCGCCTCACTCCGGGACGTCGTGCAATCTAAAACGCTACGCAGCCGTCTCCGGCTTGAAGTTCATCGCAACACCGTTGATGCAATAGCGTTCGCCGGTCGGCGGCGGACCATCCGGGAAGACATGGCCGAGGTGGCTGCCGCACCGGCTGCAATGCACTTCGGTTCGCACCATGCCATAGGTGCGATCCGTAGTCGTCTCGGTCGCACCCGGCAGCGGCGCGTTGAAGCTCGGCCAGCCGGTTCCGCTCTCGAATTTTACCTGTGACCTGAACAGCGGCTGCCCGCAGCCCGCACACTCGAACGTGCCAGCGCGCTTCTCGTAATTGAGCACGCAGCTTCCGGGCCGCTCGGTGCCGTGGTTGCGCATGATCTCGTACTGCTCGGGCGTAAGCAGCTCACGCCACTCGGCATCCGTGCGGGTGACCGGGTATTGCTTGGCGGTCGTGGTGTTCATGGGAGCCCTTCCTGATTTCTTGAGACATGTGCCTGGACCGGCCGCTGGTCAAGGCATCTCGCCGGCACGTGGAAAGGCCAATTCTACAGGAAACGTCGCTCCGGAAGGCGCGCGATGGCCTGCGCCGGCTGCGCGATCGCCCAATCTGCCACGGTCTTCATCCCGGCACCGACCCACCCCGGAATTCGTTCGACCGTCGCAATGACGGTCCCGGCCGCAGCGACCGGAACCGGACGCTGCGGCGGCACAATCGCCACGCTCTGCAATTGCAGCGGGGGTCCGGCAGCCGGCACCGTCTTTGCCGGCGTCACCTCCCCAATCCGCACAGCCCGCGACGGCTTAGGCAACGGCACGGCGAACGCGACAACCCGCGCGGATTGACCGGCAGCCGCAACAGTGTGCATTTCGGCACGGTCGCGCGCCGCGGCCACGCGTTCGGCCTCGACGCTGTTGCGAACAAAATCGGCGACCAGCAGATGCTCGTCCCGCATTAGCCGGATTTGTGCTTCGCCGGCCGCATCGGGCGGCCGCGGCGCGGCCGGCCGCGTGGCAATGGAAAACAGCAGCGCGACCAGCGCGCTCAAGGCCACGACCAGCAGTGGCACTTTCAGCGACCGCACGGTCTTTATCGCTTCGATGAAATACCCGGTGAACATTTGACCCATCACCCTGCCCCTTCACCCCATCAAGGGTTCCGGGCCAAACCGAGGCACAAACGAGGTAAGATTCGGCCTGCCGGCCGCATCGCGCCGCGCTGTGGCGCAAGTGCCGCATCCACGGCCGACGCCAACCCCGGTGCGGCCATAGGGCATGGGCCGGCGACGACTTTCATCCCGGCCAAATCACATGTTGACGAATCGGGCGCGCCGTGACGGACTAACGTCTGGATTTTGCACACGCGGGCCGGCGGCGTTGGTGAGCCGACCCGATCCGAGGTTCCTCCCGCGTGGCGTTCAAACTGGGCGGCCCATTTGGCCGCCCTTTTCATTATCGGCACCAACGTCAGCCATTCGCGAAACGCGTCCGCGCCGACATGTAGCGGCGTGCAGCACCGGCGATCTTTCCCTCGATCGCGGCGGTCGGCAACGGGTCAATCGCCTCGACCAATTGCAGGAAGGCGCTGCCCGGCAGCGGCGGCGCGAACACGTAGCCTTGCGCCGAGCGCACGCCGAGCTCGCGCAAGTGCATGACCTGTTCGAAATTCTCGACGCCTTCGGCAACCACGTCCATACGCATGTTGTGGGCCAGGTCGATCAGTGTTTCAACGATCGTCGTCGAGTTGCGGTCGGTGCCGATGGCGTCCACGAACATCTTGTCGATCTTGATGATGTCAACGCCGAGCTTGAGCATATAGGACAGGCCGCTGTGTCCGGTGCCGACATCGTCGATCGCGATTCGCACGCCGGTGCCTTGCAGCGCCGCAATCACGCGGCGCGTCTCGGTGAGGTCTTCGATCTGCTCGCGCTCGGTCAATTCAAGCACGACCTGCGAGAGGTCGATCGGCGTGCCCGCGAAGATATTGCGCACGTCCTTGACGATGGCGTCGTTGCGGAAAAGCTGCGCCGCAAAATTGAACGAGATCTTGAGGCCCGGCCGGCGACCGATCGCCGCGCCCACCTCCGCGCAGACACGGCGCATCAGCGTGCGCGTCAGCGGCAGGATCAGCCCGCTACTCTCGGCAAGCGGGATGAACGCCCCGGGCAGCACCAGCGAGCCATCCGCCTTGCGCCAGCGCACCAGCACCTCCGCGCCGCGAAGCTGGCCGGATCGGATGTCGACGATCGGCTGGTAATAGGGCACAAATTCTCCCGCCTCGAGTGCGCGTTCAAGCTCGGCCACCGGATTGTCCGGGTTGCGCTTCGGCATCAGCAGGGCAAAGCCGATCAGAATCAGGGCAAAGGCTCCTTTCGAGAACAGCCCAAGATTGTCGAGATCCGACGCTGCAATCGCATCGCGCGGCAGCGACATGGCGAGCGTAAAGCCGTATTTGTCCGACGTCCGCTTGACCGTCAGCGCGTCCTCGTCGTCGTGCATTTCACGGCCGGAACGGCCGATCACCATGCCGTGGGCCGTGGTCATGACGGCATGGCTCGACAGCTGATTGCCTTGTGTCGAGACCTGCGGAACGAACAGATCGCCGGGCACGATCGCGACCAGATGATTGGCGCCGGATGTCCGCACCAGCCGCACCATGTTGCTGCCGGAGCCGACCGCGATGATCTGAATGTTGTAGCCGTCCGCGCCCGGCAGCGATTCCGAAACGAGGATGCTGCGCTGTCCGAGCGGACGCCCGCCATGCGTGCAGACGATTTCACCGCCGGGCGTGACCAGGGCGATGCCTTTGATCGGCAAAGTCTCGAACACCGTGTGCCGCATCAGAACGAGATTGTCCGGCGTGCACGAATCAACGCCGCGCGCCGCCAGATCGTCGAGCGCCGCGATGATCTGCGACATGCGCGCCTCGGCGAGGCCAACAGCGCGTTTCGCCGAAGTCGTGACGTCATCGAGGCTCTGTCGCTCGATCAAGCGGGAAATCCAGTAATCGAGCGCAAGCAGCGGCCCGCCGGCGAGCAGGACGCCGAGCGCCATCGCGATCAGATTTTTCCGCCCGAAGCCCCGCAGCACACCGTCATCCCATTCCCGATTGCATAGTGAGCCACGGCGCCGTAAAGGTCGCGTTAAGCTTACGGGCGGGGAGAACCGCGGGTCGGCGCCCCAAAAAGATTAACGAAAGGTAAAGAACGATGCCGGCGTTCGCGGGTCGCCCCGCGCACCGGTGCCGGGGGTTGTCCCAGGGACAGCAAGCAGAGAGGGCATGGCATGAGCTTCTTTCCAGGCAAGGATCCGGTGGCCGGCGACAAGTATTCCTGCGAGGCGATCGCCAATGTGATCTTGCCGCGCACGGTCGATCTCGGTGACGGCTTCGCGGTGCGGCGCGCCCTGCCCTCGGCGCGCACGCGCATGGTCGGCCCCTTTATCTTCTTCGACCCTTTCGGCCCGGCCGACTTCCGCACCGGCGCCGGGCTCGACGTGCGGCCGCATCCGCACATCGGGCTGGCGACCGTGTCCTACCTGTTCGACGGCGAGATCATGCACCGCGACTCCCTCGGCACCGCCGTCGCAATCAGGCCCGGCGAGGTCAACTGGATGACGGCCGGCCGCGGCATCGTACATTCCGAACGCACCGGCACCGAACGCCGCACCCATGACAGCAGTCTCTACGGCCT
>CAZNTY010000548.1:0-2361 GCA_964576085.1 uncultured Undibacter sp.
ATCGTCGGCGTCGAGACGATGAAGATCTTGCGCCGCGCAAAGGTGCGCGTGCGCGCCTCAGCGAGCGAGATCGCATCGCCCTCCCCCTCGACATCGAGCGGGTAGGCGTCCACCTCGTCGAGAAAGAGATAGCGCACCGGCATCGAGCGTAGACCCACCGCGCTGTTCGCGCCGGTCATCACCAGCACGCCGCCACGAAACTCCTTGGCGAGGATGGTGTTGCCCGAGTCGCGCGAACGCGCCGGAGCGATGAGTTCGCAGAGCACCGGCGACTCCTCGATCAGCGGGTCGATGCGCTGCTTGGAGTTGCGCTTGGCCATCTCCACGGTGGGCCACACCGCCATCATCGGCCCGGGGGCGTGGTGGATCACGTAGCCGATCCAGTTCGAGCCGGTCTCGGTCGCGCCCACCTGCGCGCCCTTCATGAACACCACGCGCTCGACGGGCGAGGTCGGCGACAGGCAGTCCATGATCGCCTTCAGATACGGCGTGCGGCTGGTGCGCCAGCGCCCCGGCTCGCTCGAGGCCTTGCTCGACAGCACCCGGTGACGGTCGGCCCATTCGGAGACGGTGAGCAGCGGGTCCGGCGTGAGGCCCTCGCGCCAAGCGCGCTCGATGACGTCCCAGCCCTCATAGGCGAACTCGTCCATCAATCGACCCGAACCTTGAGTTCCCCGAGCTCGGCGAGGTGCTCGCGCACGGCGGCATCCAGGGCCACGTGCAGGGTGTGAGCCTCCACGCCGAGCCGGGCCGCCATCTGCGCCGAGATGCGCGCCGGCCAGTTGAGCCAAGCGTCGCGCTCCGTACGGGCGAGCTTGAACACATGCGCGATGGCCTGGTGGCGATCGACCAGTTCGCCCTTGAGGCGGGCCAGCCGCACCTTGTTGGTCTGCGCCTTGACCACCTCGTTGACCGTGCGCGCCTGCACGAGCGTGGTGCCGCCTGCGGGCAGGCCGGTGGCGAGGTTGGGGGCCGGATCCTCCGCCACCCGCACCTTCACGGTCCGGGAGCCCGTTCCCGCCTTCGGCGGCTCGGAGTTCCGGGTCCAGTCGCGGTCGGCCCGGTCTGGGTCGATGGTGCCGTCCGCCTCGGGCGTGATGCGCCCGGTGCGGATGGCCTTGTGCACGGCGGTGTCCGATACCCCACGGTGGCGGGCGTAGGCGCGAATCGAGATGCCCATGGCCCTTTTCGATCAAGTCATCGTCAGTTCTTGGCCAACACCCGCAGAAAACGCTTGGCTTCACGGGCGAACAGCGCGTTCATCACGTCACCCCGAACCACCCGATCGAAAGGACGCCCGATGAACCCCCACATCCCCGACCTTCTCGCCACCAAGCTCGCCGAGGCCGCCCTGACCGTGCTGGTGCGCACTTGCCGCAAGGAGGTGGCCGCCGCCAGCCGCGACGAGCTCGAAGCCGCCTGCGCCGCGATGCGCGCCAAGGCCCGGCCGGTCATCGACCGCTTGTTTGACGACGCAAGGGCTGCGCCCTGGGTCGGCGAGATGGCCTTCCACGCCGCCGCGCTCGAACTGGCGCAGGCCGGCATCTCGGTGTTGCGCAAGGTCTGACGAGCAATGCGAAGCCAAGCAAGAACGCTTGGCTTCTCACGCGAACAGCGCGTTCATCACCTCACCCAATCACCACGCACCAAGGAGCAGACCATGACCCTGCGCATCCGCCAACCCCAGGTCACCGACACCAACGGAAACGCCCTCGGCACCCGCCTGATCCGAATCGAGTTCGACGAGCAAGGCCCAGCGACCGTGATGCACGACGGCCAGCGTTACGACTTCACCGGCAAGACCGGCACCCACCTCAAAACCGGCTTGGCGGTGCGCGAGATGGCCACCGCGTGCGATGCGCGCCTGTGGATCAGCCTCGATGGCGAGCACCTCTGGGAAGACTGACTCGCGCCGATCCATCCCTATCCAGGAGCAGACCATGAGCACCATCACCCTGACCCCCGCCCAGCACGCGATCCTGGCCCATGCGCTCGAGCACAGCGACGGCCGAATCGACTGGTTCCCCGAGCACATCCAAGGCGGTGCCCGCCGCAAGGTGCTCGACGGCCTGGCCAACCGCGCCCTGATCGCCCGCCAGGGCGAGGTCTGGGTCGTTGCCGACGCAGGCTACGAGGCCTTGGGCGTGCCGCGCCCGGGTGCCCGCACCGCCCCGCGCCAGTCCTTCGTTGCGAAACTCGATGCGGTGATCGCCCGGGCCGAGCAGGCGCAGACGGCGCGCGACGAGGCCGACCTGGAGGCGGCGGTGAACGCCGCCGAAGCGGCCTGGGCGCAGGATGCGCATCGCAGCGCCGAGCCCCGCCGCCCCCGCGCCCACAGCAAGCAGGCGCAGGTGATCGCGA
>CAZNTY010000549.1:0-7397 GCA_964576085.1 uncultured Undibacter sp.
GCGCGACCTCGGGCTTGAGAGCGCGATCCGCGCGATCGGCGTGCACCCGGCGGCCTATGTGTTTCGTCTGTTCGACAGCGGCGAGGAAATCCAGCGCTTCTCGCTCGCCGAAGAGCATGAAGCAGCGCACGGCGCGCCTTATACGCAACTGCATCGCGCCGATTTCCATGACATCCTGGCAAACAAGGTCAAGGACCTCGATCCCGGCGCGATCCGCCTCAATCGCAAGGTGGTCGGCTACGACGAGGACGGAAGCGGTGTCACGCTGCGCTTCGAGGATGGCACGTCGGCGCGGGGCGATCTGCTGGTCGGCGCCGACGGGTTGAAGTCGCCGATCCGCGCGCAGATGCTTGGTGCCGCGGTCGCGACCTATACCGGCGACGCCGCCTGGCGCATCACCGTGCCGGTCGAGAAGCTGCCGAAAGACACGCTCGAGCGCGCCATGTCGGTCTTCGTCGGCCCGGGGCGCCATGCCGTCTGCTATTATCTGCGCGGCGGCGCGCTGCTCAATTTCGTCGGCTGCGTCGAGACGGCGGACGTCTCCGAGGAATCCTGGACCGTCAAATTCCCGTGGGAGCGGCTCAAGGCCGACTATCGCGGCTGGAATCCGGCGATCCAGGCGATCATCGACGGCGCCGACAAGGCGGCCTGTTACCGCTGGTCGCTGCACAATCGCCCGCCGGCGCCGCACTGGAGCACCGGGCGCGTCACGCTGCTGGGCGACGCCGCGCATCCGACGCTGCCATATCTCGCGCAGGGCGCGGCGATGGCGATCGAGGATGCCGCGGTGCTCACGCGCGCGCTGGCGATGTCGGCCACCGTTGGCGACGCCCTGCAGCTCTATCAGCGCAACCGGATCGCGCGCACCGCGAAGATCGTCGCGCAGTCGACCGCCAATCGCGAGCTGTTCCATCTGCCGTCGGAAGCCGCGATCCGCGCGGCCTTCGCTAGGCGGAACCAGGGCGCCGACCGCAACAGCTGGCTCTAGTCCTACAACCCGCTGACGGTGCCGCTGACATGATGCGGGCTTCAGCCGTAACGGAACGCCAGCAGGTTGTCGAAAGCACGCAACTCGATCAGCAGCCGGTGCAGCAGATCGGCGTCGCGCGCGGCGATGGCTTGTGGCACCTGCGCCAGCGAGTTTCGGGCGCCGTCGACAAGGCGGCGAAATTCACCCGACGCGCGGATGTCGGCGCCGGCGATCGCGTCGCACCGGTCGAGCGCGGTGCGATAGGCGGCAGCGCCATCCGTTATCGCGGCGGCGTCCTTGCTCCAGTCGAGCGCCGGACTGTCGAACGCCATCAGCCGGTCCATCGCTGCGTTGGCGTCGCCGATGCAATCGGCGAGCACGACGACGCCATTGGCCCTGCGCAGCGCGCGAAGCTCGGCGCGCACGGCCTCGAGCGATTGCCGCGCGGCGTCCGGCCGGCCGCTGTCGATCATGATCTGCGCCGCGACCAGACGCGTCGAAACGTCGAGCATCGTCGTGGTGTAAAGCTGCGGATCAGCATTGAGCGCGGCAGGACGCTTGAGGCTCGTCACAGCGCTCCACGCGGTACGCAGGCGTTCGATCTCGACCGCGGCAAGATCGATATTGCCGGTCTGCAGGTAGCCGATGGCGACGCGCTGGTGCGCGGCAGCCGTCTCGACGGCGGCATTGAAATCGCCGAACTCGTCGGCGCTCGCCGGCACGGTCGTCGTCAGCGACAGCAGGACTGCGAAGCGTGCAAGACTGATCTGAACCCGGCTCCGCATGTATTTTCTCACGACAATCACTATAATGGCGCGCACTATAGGACTTGGCCGCGGTGGCGGCGAGGGCAGCTCCCATGATGCTCACTCGCAGGACGGTGCTGATCGGCTCCGCGGCGTTTTGCGCCGCCGCCTCGGCGCGCGCCGACGGGCCGGTCCTCACGGACGACGGTCTCTACAAGGAGTCGTGGTTCCTCGAAAGCTTCCTCGAACTCGCCGACGATCTCGCCAGTGCGCAGGCCGAGGGCAAGCGTTTCGTCGTGATGTGGGAGCTGCGCGGCTGCCCCTATTGCAAGGAAACCCATTTCGTCAACTTCGCGCAGCCGCGCATTTCCGACTACATCCGCGCGAATTTCGAGGTGCTTCAGCTCAACATCATCGGCTCGCGCAAGGTGACGGACTTCGACGGCGAGGAATTGTCGGAAAAGGGTCTCGCGGCAAAGTACAACGTGCGCTTCACGCCGACCTTCCAGTTTTTTGGAGAAGACGCCGCACGCCTGAAGACGCTGCCGCCGCCGCAGCGCGAGGTCGCGCGCGGACCGGGTTATCTGCAGCCCGACGATTTCCTCGCCTTGTTCCGCTATGTTCGCGAGAAAGCCTACGAGAGCCGGAGCTTCCGCGAATTTCTCAAAACGCAGCCAAGTTGAAACATCATTCTACGTCAGCGCATCACGGCAGAAGCGGCATTCTTTTTTCATTGGCCCAATTTGAACCGGCCGCCCGACGCCGCTAAGGTCGTGAGCAGACTGGCCTTTCAGCCTGACATCCTCGAAGGAGCTCAATCGATGCGGCAGCTGTCTCGTCGCGATGCAATGTTGCTCGGCGCCGGTGGCGCGGCGCTGAGCCTGGCCGGCTGGCCCGCCGGCGCTTTCGCCAACGCCAATGAAGCGGCCGAGGAGATCGCCAAGTTCACCGGCGGCAAGAGCGCGGAGAAGGGCAAGATCGCCATCGAGCTTCCCGAGATCGCCGAGAACGGCAACACCGTGCCGCTGTCGGTTGTGGTCGATTCGTCGATGCAGGGCGACGACTACGTCAGCGACATTCTGGTGGTGTCGGAGGGCAATCCGCGTCCGGGCGTCGCCCATTTCCATCTCACGCCGATGTCGGGCAAGGCCGCGGCTTCGACCCGCATCCGGCTCGCCGCCACGCAGAACATCATCGTGGTCGCCAAGACCAGCACCGGGCGGCTCTTTACCGATCAGAAGCTGGTCAAGGTCACCATCGGCGGCTGCGGCGGCTGATCCACTCTTTCGCGAGATTCAGGAGAACGACATGGCTGAGAAGCCGCGGCTGAAGCTGCCCAAAGAGGCCAAGAAGGGCGACGTGATCGAGATCAAGACGCTGATCGCGCACACCATGGAATCCGGCCAGCGCAAGGACAAGGATGGCAAGATCATCCCCCGCAAGATCATCAACAAATTCACCTGCGCGTTCAACGGCAAGCCGGTGTTCAGCGTCGATATCGAGCCGGCGGTCGCCGCCAATCCGTATCTGCAGTTCTTCGCCAAGGTAGAGGAGAGCGGCACGTTCAGGTTCAGCTGGACCGATGACGACGGCACGGTGACGACCGCGGAAGAGAAGATCACGGTCGCCTGAGCGGCGTAACGACAAGAAACGGGTGGAGGGCTGGGCGATGCGACATCTTTTTGCAGCCGGAATGATTGCGGCCGCCGGGCTATTGCCGTTCGGCTTTGCCGCGCATGCGCAGGACAAGGCCGCTCCGCTCGATGTGACGGGTGACGCCTCGCCGCGGCCGTGGAAGCGTCCGGCCGGTTGGCCGACGCGCGACGAGTCCAAGTTCAATACGCTGGCGAAGCTCGCTTCGCCGCCGGCGCCGAAAGAGCCTCGCAAGCTCACCACGCCGTTGTCCGGCAACGCCGAGAACGGCGCCAAGCTGGTCGCCGACCGCACACGCGGCGGCTCGTGCCTGGCCTGTCACGTTATGGGTCCGGCCGGCGGCGCCAACCTGCCCGGCAATGTCGGGCCGGACCTGTCCGAGATCGGCAATGCCGGCCGCGACGACGAATGGCTGTTCAACTACGTCTATGATGCGCGCGTCTATAATCCCGAAACGGTGATGCCGCCCTGGGGCTCGCATGGCCTGTTCAACGACCAGGAGATCGGCGACATTGTCGCGTTCCTGAAGACGCTGAAGTCGCCGGCGAAGTTCAAGGTCGAAGTCGACAACCCGGAGAAGCGGCCAGCGCCGGAGGAAAAGCGCGCCAACCTCGATCCGATGGAAAATCCCGGCATGTGGGCGGTCGAGAAGGCGCAGGCGATGTGGAAGCAGGCCGGCAGCGCCGGCAAGTCCTGCGCAAGCTGCCACAGCGCGCCTGAGACGACGTTCAAGACCTGGGCGGCCTCGATGCCGAAATGGGAGCCGCGGCTCGACAAGGTGCTCGGCGTCGAGGAGTTCGTCACGCGCCATGCGCGCGCCACCACCGGCGCCGAATGGCTGATGGGTTCCGAGGCCAACAACACGATGTCGATCTATCTGCACTTCCTCGCCAACGGCGCGCCAATCAAGGTCGACACCGCGAGCGCGCCGGCCAAGGCCGCCTATGCGCGCGGCGAGGCGCTCGCCAATCGCAAGCTCGGCCAGCTCAACTTCGCCTGCACCGACTGCCACGGCAAGGTTGCCAATCACTGGATCCGCGGCCAATGGCTTGGCGAGCCGCGCGGCCAGTACGATCACTTTCCAACCTGGCGCACCAGCCTGCAGACGGTGTGGGATATCCGCGAACGCTTCCAGTGGTGCCAGGTCAACATCCGCGCCGACGAACTGCCGCCCGACGCCAAAGAATACGGCGACCTGGAGCTTTACCTCGCGGCCAAGAACGACGGCCAGACGCTGAGCGTGCCGGGGATCAGGCACTAGCCTATGCTCGTCACCCTGAGGTGGCCGCGCGCAGCGCGGCTCTCGAAGGGCGACGCCCCGTTGCCTGGCCGTCATCCTTCGAGGCTCGTTTCGCTCGCACCTCAGGATGACGGATCGAAAGCACAGTCATGATCAGCCGCCGCGACGTTCTCCAGGTCGGTGCCGCAACCGCGGCGGTATTGGCCGGTGTGCCGCTCTCGCGCGCGCTGGCGCAGCAAAAGCTGACGCAGGACGACCTCTTCAAGTTCGACGCGCTCGGCAGCGTCACGCTGCTGCACGTCTCAGACATCCACGGGCAACTGCTGCCGGTCTATTTCCGCGAGCCCTCGGTCAATCTCGGCGTCGGCGAGGCCAAGGGCCGGCCGCCGCATCTCACCGGCGGCGATTTTCTTACGCGCTATGGCATCGCGCCCGGATCGGCCGCCGCTTATGCGCTGAGCGCGCAGGATTTCGCGGCGCTGGCGCGCGAATACGGCCGCATCGGCGGGCTCGATCGGCTCGCCACCGCCGTCAAGGCGGTGCGCGCCGAGCGCGGCGAGAACAAGGTGCTGCTGCTCGACGGCGGCGACACCTGGCAGGGTTCGCTCGGCGCCAATCGCAGCCGCGGCCAGGACATGGTCGACTGCATGCGGCTGCTCAGGCCCGACGCCATGACCGGGCACTGGGAATTCACCTATGGCGAGGCGCGGGTGAAGGAACTCATCGACAGCCTCGGCTTTCCGTTCCTCGCGCTCAACATCCGCGACACCGAGTGGGACGAGCCGGTGTTCCCGGCGCAAAGGATGTTCGAGAAAGGCGGCGTCAAGATTGCCGTGCTCGGCCAGGCGTTTCCGTATACGCCGGTCGCCAATCCGCGCTGGATGATGCCAACCTGGTCGTTCGGCATTCGCGAGGAGGAGGTGCGCGCGCAGGTCGCGTCTGCGCGCAAGGCCGGGGCGCAGCTTGTCGTGCTGCTGTCGCACAGCGGCTTCGACGTCGACCGCAAGCTCGCCGCGCGCGTCGCCGGCATCGACGTGATCCTGACCGGGCATACTCACGACGCGCTGCCGGAAGTCGTGCAGGTGGGCCGGACCGTGCTCGTCGCGTCCGGCAGCAACGGCAAGTTCCTGTCGCGGCTCGATCTCGACGTGCAGGGCGGCGAGGTCAAGGCGTTCCGCTACAAGCTGATCCCGCTGTTTGCGGACGCGATCGAGCCGGATGCCGGAATGGCGGCGGCGATCGCCAAAGCGCGCACGCCTTACGCAGGCGAGCTTGCTCGCGTTGTCGGGCACACCGAGTCGCTGCTGTACCGGCGCGGCACCTTCAACGGCACCGTCGACGACTTGATCTGTGCCGCGCTCCTGCAGGAGCGCGACGCCGAGATCGCGCTGTCGCCGGGCTTCCGCTGGGGCACCAGCCTGCTGCCGGATCAGGCGATCACGGTGGAGGACATCCACAACGTCACCGCCATCACTTATCCGCAGGCCTACCGCACCACCATGAGCGGCGCGCGGCTCAAGGAGGTGCTGGAGGACGTCGCCGACAACCTGTTCAACCCCGATCCGTATTACCAGCAGGGCGGTGACATGGTCCGCTGCGGCGGGCTTGGCTATGCGATCGACATCGGCCAGCCGATCGGCCGGCGCATCTCGGACATGACGCTGCTCAAGTCCGGCCGGCCGGTCGACCCTGGACGCGACTACATCGTGGCCGGCTGGGCCAGCGTGAATGAGGGCACCGAAGGTCCGCCGGTGTGGGAGGTCGTCGAGCGCTATATCGCGCGGCAAAAAACCGTGCGGATCGAGCCGAATACGCACGTCAGGATTTCGGGAGGCTGACCGGATGCTTTGCCTCAGCCGCCGCTTTCGCTATCACGTTGTGTCACGCCGAGACCGCGGACCAGCGTCACGTTTGGGGAATCATCATGGCCAATCTTCTGATTTTCAGCGGCGGGGCACCAAAACTGATCTTCAGGCAACTGACGCCTGATTTCGAACGATCGAGCGGCCACACGGTGGAGTTCGTGTTCGCCGTGACCAAGGTCTTAAGCGATCGCCTCGCCGCCGGCGAGAAGCCCGACGTGCTGGTGCTGCCGACTCCTATTCTCGACGGCTACCAGAAGGACGGCCTGGCGCGCGCCGACAATCGCGCCGTGTTCGGCCTCGTCAGCATCAACGCGGTTGTTAAAAAGGGCGCGCCGAAGCCAGACCTGTCGACGACCGACAAGGTCAGGCAGGCGATGATCGACAGTCGATCATTGGCCATGTCGCCGCCGGGCATGACGCCGAGCGGCACGCACATGGGCAAGCTGATCGAAAAGCTGGGCCTTGCTGAGGCATTGAAGGGCAAGCTGATCCATCGGCCGGCGCTCGAAGGTGGCGTCGAGCTGGTGGAGGCCGGCGAGGCGCAGATCGGCTTCTATCCGAAGAGCGAGGTCATCGGCTTTGACGGGCTGGACATTGTCGGGCCGCTGCCGGCGGACATCCAGTTGACGACGATCTACGGCGCCGCTGTCACGACCGCGAGCGCGGCCCCCGAAGCCGGTGCGGCCTTTATTTCGTTCATGAACAGCGCCGCCAATCGCCCGGTCTGGACCGCAGGCGGCTTCGACCCGCCGGCCTAGCGGCGTGAGACGTCGGCCAGCCCGCCGAGGCGGCCGATCAGCGCGTTGGCGGCGATTGCCAACGTGAACAGCACGATCAGCATCGCATACATCCGTGGCATGTCGAACGTGCTGTAGGCGTTGATGATGAGGAAACCGATGCCCTTGTTGGAGAGCTTGGTCTCG
>CAZNTY010000550.1:0-9954 GCA_964576085.1 uncultured Undibacter sp.
GGAAGTGGTCAACACCGGCCGCTCCGGCGGCGGCAAGGGCGGCGGCGCCTCCGTCAGCACCACCACCTATTCCTATTTCGCCAACCTCGCGGTCGGCCTGTGCGAGGGCCGGATCGGCGGCGTGCTGCGGGTCTGGGCCGACGGCAAGCCGCTCGACCTGACCGGACTCACCTGGCGGGTCTATGACGGCAGCGAAGCCCAGACCGCCGATCCGTTGATCGTCGCCAAGGAAGGCGCCGCGCCAGCCTATCGCGGCCTGGCTTACGGAGTATTCGAGCGGCTGCCGCTCGCCGACTTCGGCAACCGCATTCCGCAACTCTCGTTCGAGGTCGTGCGGCCGGTCGGCTCGCTGGAGACGATGATCCGTGCCGTGACGCTGATCCCGGGCGCCACCGAGTTCGGTTACGAGACGGCGACGGTGACGCGCGTGGTCGGCGTCGGCCAATACGCGCCGGAGAACCGGCACGTCGCGCGCGCCGCTTCCGATGTCGAGGCTTCGCTCGACGAATTGCAGGCGATCTGCCCGAACCTCGAACGCGTCGCGGTGGTAGCGGCCTGGTTCGGCGACGACCTGCGGGCCGGGGAGTGCCGGATCATGCCGGCGATCGACCGGCGCGACAAGGACACGTTCGGGGGCACCTGGTCGGTCGACGGCGTGACGCGCGATGCGGCGCGTCTGGTGTCGCAGGTCGATGGGCGGCCGGCCTTCGGCGGCACGCCATCCGACCAGAGCGTCATCGATCTCATCGCCGGCCTGAAGGCGCGCGGCCTCAAGGTGACGCTCTATCCGTTCGTGATGATGGACATTCCGGCCGGCAACGATCTGACCGATCCGTTTACCGGCGCCGCCGGCCAGCCGGCCTATCCCTGGCGCGGGCGCATTACCTGCGACCCGGCGCCCGGGGTCGCTGGCTCGCCGGACGGTACTGCGGCGGCCGGCGAGCAAGTCAGCGCGTTCTTCACGGGCGGCGACTGGAACTATCGCCGCATGATTCTGCATTACGCCGATCTCGCGGTGCAGGCCGGCGGAGTGGATGCCTTCCTGATCGGCTCGGAGCTGCGAGGTCTGACGCGCATGCGCTCGGCCCCGGGCGTCTATCCCGCGGTCGATGCGCTGGTCGCGCTGGCGGAAGACGTACGTGCCGTGCTCGGCCCCGGGACGACGATCACTTACAGTGCCGACTGGACCGAATACGGAGCGCACGTCGTCGATCCGACGGCAGACGAGGTGCGTTTCCCGCTTGACCCGCTCTGGGCCTGCGATGCGATCGACGCGGTGGGCATCGATTATTATGCATCGCTCGCCGACTGGCGCGACGGGACCGACCATCTCGACCGCGCGCTTGCGGACAGCATCTACGACCGCGATTATCTGGCTGGCAACCTGCGGCGCGGCGAAGACTATGACTGGTATTACGCCGACAATGCCGCGCGCGAAGCGCAGGACCGCACACCGATCACCGACGGCCTGGGCAAGCCGTGGGTGTTCCGCAGCAAGGACATCTGGAATTGGTGGAGCAACGCGCATCACGAGCGCGTCGGCGGCGTCGAGCTTGTATCGCCGACCGGCTGGACGCCGCAGGCGAAGCCGATCTGGCTTTGCGAGATCGGTTGTCCCGCAATCGACAAGGGTGCCAACGAGCCGAGTGTCTTTCCGGATCCGAAATCGTCGGAGAACGCGCGGCCGTATTTCTCGAACGGCGGGCGCGATGACCTGATGCAGCGCCGGATGCTGGAAGCCGTGCTGTCGGCATTCGACCCGGCGTTCGGCGCGAGCGACGAATTCAACCCCCTCTCGACGGTCTATGGTGGCCGCATGCTGGCGCCGGACGGCCTTCATGTCTGGACCTGGGACGCGCGGCCCTATCCGGTTTTCCCGGCGGCGGTCGATGTCTGGGGCGATGGCCCGAACTGGCAGTGCGGGCACTGGCTGACCGGCCGGCTCGGCGGCGCGCCGCTCGACGCCCTGATTGAAACCATCCTCGGTGATTGCGGCATCGACAGCATCGATAGCGCGGCGCTGACGGAAGCGGTCGACGGCTATCTGATCGACCGGCCGATGTCGCCGCGGGCGATGATCGATCCGCTGTCGCTCGCCTACGCATTCGATGCGAGCGAGCAGGGCGGCACCTTGCGCTTCATCCGCCGCGGCGGCGAACCTGTCGTCGAACTCGACGAGGACGCGCTGGTGCTGCCGGAGAATGCCGCGCCGGTCGCGATAACGCGGGCGCAGGAGACCGAGCTGCCGCGCGAGGTGTCGATCGGCTACACCGATGCGGCCGCCGATTACCGGCGCGCGGCGATCTCGTCGCGCCGCCTGGTCGGCGGTTCAACACGCGTCTCTCATGCCGATGTGCCGGTCGTGACCTATGACGCTGCCGCCGCGCGGCGCGCCGACATCTGGCTGCAGGACCTGTGGGCGGCACGCGAGCGCGCCAGCTTCTCTGCGCCGCCGAGCGTGCTGCGCCTGAGCGTCGGCGATGTGATTGCGCTGACGAGCAACGGCCGACGCCGCTTGCTCGAGATCACGGACATTACCGACGCCGAGAGCCGTGCGATCAGCGCCCATACGATTGACCCTGACGTCTTCGATACGCCGCTCGCTGCGCCGCGCTATCGGCCGCCGGCCATCCCGGCGCCGCTTGCGCCGGTGCACGCGCTGGCTCTCGACCTGCCCGCGCTCGATGATAACGATCCGCCGGCCCTGGCGCAGATTGCCGTGACGTCCGATCCCTGGCCGGGGCCGGTCGCGGTCTGGAGCTCGGCGGACGGCGCGAGCTTCGTGCAGGCCGGCCTCGCGCTGACGCGCGCGACGGTTGGCGAGACGCTTGACGACCTGCCGAGCGGACCGGTGAGCCGGTGGGACCGGCGTAATTCGTTCAGGGTCCAGCTTTACGCCGGGGCGCTGGCCTCGTTGACCGATCTTCAGGTGCTGTCCGGACGCAATGCCGCCGCCGTGCAGCGACCCGACGGCGCGTGGGAAGTCCTGCAATTCGCTGAAGCCGAACTGACCGGAACCAGGACCTACCGGCTGTCGCGGCTGCTGCGTGGCCAGCTTGGCACCGAATGGGTGACGGCCGATCCACTGCCGGCCGGCGCGCCCTTCGTGCTGCTCGATCCGGCGCTGCTGCCGTTCGCCCGCGGCACAGACATGCTGGGCCGGCCGCAACAACTGCGGCTGGTCGTTTCCGGCCGCGACACCAGCGATCCGGCGACGCTGTCGCTCGATATGACACCACAGGCGACGGCGTTGACGCCGCTGTCGCCCGTGCACCTCAAGGCACGGCGCGGCGTGGATGGCGTCACATTCAGCTGGATCCGGCGCACGCGGCGCGGCGGCGACGGCTGGTCGCTCGAAGTGCCGCTCGGCGAGGAGCGGGAAGCCTACGAGCTCGACATCATGTCGGGCTCATCGGTGCTTCGTACATTGTCGTCTGATGGGCCGGCACTGCTTTACGCCGCCGCAGCCGAAATTGCCGATTTTGGAACGCCACAGCCGAGCTTGTCGGTCGCGGTCCATCAGATGTCAGCAACCGTCGGCCGCGGCGTCGCCGCGCGCGCGATTCTCGTGCCGTGAAGCGACAGAGAACGCCCGCAGCGGCGAGAGCTCACTGCAACGTGTCGATTGTGCCGCTGACCTTGCAGAGTCCGAACACGGGATTGCCGCCGCTGACGTTGAATGTGACGTGAATGTGCTGGCTGCCCCCGACCTGCAAATCGATCGCACGATTGAGCAGGTACTGGGTGTAGCCGCCGGTCGTTGCGGAGTAATCGGGTGGCAGGAATTCGAAAGCGACGGCCTGATTGGCCGCGTTCTGCAACGTTATGTAGGCGTTGCTGTAGATTCCAGCCTGTGGTGCCGTGACATGACACGTTATCCGCGTGAGATTTAGCTGGCGTTTGTAGCCGGGCAGCGGAAAGTCGCCGCCGCAAGAGCTGCTCGAGCCGTCGCAATTCGAGAACTGAACCCAGTGCTGATAGTGCGCAGTCGAGATGACAGTCGGCGTCGCCGCTGCTGCCGTGCCGATGAACGCGAGTGTCGAGACGAGCGGCAGAACCAACGTTCGGACAATACGAGTTGCAGAATAGTGCATCCGTCTTCCCCCTGATGTGCGGGGGACGAATCAGAAGGCTGGCGACCGATGAGCCGCAGACGTCACGTCCGGCCCATAAGATAAACTGCCCCCTCACGCCCCCAACGGCATGATTCCTTGAAATGAGAGGCAAGGCAACCGCGCGCGGCCGGGCCATGGCGCGCGCATGCAGAAATCAACAACATCCATGACAGAAACAACCCCGAACCTTGTCCTGCCGGAATTGATCGCCGCGCAGGCGCAAAAACACGTCACCGTCAACGAGGCGCTGCGCGTGCTCGATGCGCTGGTGCAGCTCGCGGTGCTCGACCGCGATCTCGCCGCGCCTCCAAGTTTGCCCGCCGAAGGGCAGCGCTGGCTGATTGCCGGAAGTCCGAGCGGCGCCTGGAGCGGCCACGCGGACGAGGTTGCCGCCTGGCAGGACGGGGACTGGGAATTTTATTCACCGCAGCCTGGCTGGCTCGCTTATGTCGTTGACGAAAGCCTTTTGCTGGCCTGGACCGGGAGCGCCTGGGTCGATGCGATCACCGTCCTGTCGCTGAACAATCTGACGCTGGTCGGCGTTGGCACCACGGCCGATGCGGCCAATCCGTTCAGCGCCAAGCTCAATAATGTGCTGTGGGTCGCCAAGGCGCTGGCTGAAGGTGGCGATGGCACCCTGCGCTGGAAGATGAGCAAGGAGAATGCGGCCGGCACGCTGTCGATGCTGTTCCAGACCGCGTTCTCGGGGCGCGCCGAGCTCGGCCTGACGGGCGATGATAATTTCCACATCAAGGTTTCGACTGACGGCTCGACCTGGACGGAGGCGCTGTGCATCGAACGCGCCAGCGGCGGGGTGCGCTTCCTCGCCAATTCAACCGACGTCGCCTCGGCGGCGACCTGCGATATCGGCGCGGCGGCGGGCCTCGCCGTCCGCATCACCGGCACGACGCCCATTACCTCTTTCGGCACGGCCGCCAACACGCTGCGTTTCATCCAGTTCGCCGGCGCGTTGACCCTGACGCACAATGCAACGTCCCTGGCCCTGCCAAGCGGCGCAAATATCGTCACGGCGGCGAATGACACCGCGATCGCCATGTCGGATGCGTCCGGCAACTGGCGCATCCGCCATTACCAACGGGCAAGCGGCTTTCCGTTATCGCCTGTGCTGCCGTCGTCCACCACCGATAACGAGATCGTCCGCGCCGACGGCACCGCCGGCAACCACCAGACCAGCGGCGTCATCATCACCGATGACAGGCAACTCTCCGCCGTCGCGGGATCGCGATTGTTGCGGGTTTCGATCGCACAGGATTCGGTCGCGACCGTTGCCCTGCCGACCACGGCGCAGGCCAACAATTTCAAGATCGAGTTCGTCACGGGGGCGGTGAACGCCACGGTGAATTCGCCGACATTTGCCGTGTTCTTCCGCGCCGCCGTCGCGGCGGCGCCGATCCTGCTCTGGGCGAACGATGCGACCAACATCGTGCTGGGCACCGGCGTGCCGACGGGGACGACGAGCGCGACCGGCAAGATCGGCATCTATTCGAACGGCGACGGCAACCTCTACATCGAGAACCGCACCGCCACATCGCGCGCTTACGGCATTACCCCAACCGGTTACGCCTGAAAGGATCATTCAGATGCTTGCGGCTGAAAACTATGAGCCGATCGCCGGCGTGGCGAACGGCTGGCGCAACAAGGCGGACGCGGGCGACCTGATCTTCGGACGCCCTGGCCAGAGCCTCGAGGAACTGGTCGCCGAACTTAACGCTGACCTCGCCGGCGCCGAGGACTGACCGGCGAATCGCGCCACTTTTAACGGAAGGCATTATCATGGCAGCGTCGTCATACGACGCCTCGCTGCGCTGCGTGCTGGCGCACGAAGGCGGCTACACCAACCATCCGGATGATCCGGGCGGGCCGACCAAATTCGGCATCACCATCGGCGACTATCGCAGATACGTGAAGGCCGACGCCAACGCGGAGGATGTCCGCGCGATGCGGCTCGATGAGGCCACCGCGATCTATCGCGCCAAATACTGGGACGCGCTGCATGGCGACGACCTGCCGCCGGGACTCGATTACGCCGTGTTCGATTATGGCGTGAATTCCGGAATCGGCCGCGCGGGAAGGGCGTTGCAACGCGTGCTCGGCGTTCCCATCGACGGTGCGATTGGGCCGCTGACGCTTTCAGCCGCGGCACGCTGCGACCGCATGGCGGCGGTCGAGGCGATCTGCGAGGAGCGCCTCGCCTTTCTCCGTTCGCTGCGGACCTGGCCGGTGTTCGGCAAAGGCTGGGCCCGTCGTGTCGCCGAGGTCAGGGATGTCGCGCTGGCGATGGCTGCGGGGTAGGGGGGTGGCTATGGCTCGTAACCCATCAGCGCGAAGGTCGATTTGGCCATCTCGAAGATCCTTGCCTTCTGCGTGGCCGAGAGGATCTCCGCGGCAGGGCGATGATCGCGGCGAAACTCACGCTTGGAGTTTGGCAACGGCGGCAGCTGAATGCCAATTGCAGAGAATACTTCGGAGAGATCCGCAGGCAGATGCTCATATCGGATGATCCGGTCAACGACGACCTGGCCGTCGATGGTGTACAGACCAAAGTCGTCGAACAGCCGGCGATGGATGGTCATGTCAAGCACATCGGCGAATTTATCGGCCGGTCGGTGCCGGAGCAGGAAATAGGCGCAAGACACCGCCTTTTCGTAGGGGTGCCGCTCGATGGTGAACTTAAAGGCGCTTCGCCAGAACGTTTCCGGAAGGCGCTCGCGAATGGCGACCGCCGGCATGTGACTCGAAAACCCCGCGTTATTTTTCAGTTGCAGGAGGAGACGGTTATACCGCGCGTTGTCGTGTCGGGCGGCGGCCTCGCGAAGATCGCCGTCAAGAGCCGGCGATGCATTCTGCAGCCGAATGCCGCGTGCAAGCTCGTCCGTGAGCATGATCGGCGCGACGACGTCGTCGGGCCCGCACGATTGGCTGAGCGCCATTTCAATCGACGTGCCTGCTGTCTTGCGGGTCTTGATAAAGATAAAGTTATGCCGAAACGAAGCGATCATCCCGCCAATCCGTCCGCATCACCGGTCCACTATAGTGATGGTGAAAACGGTGACAAATACAGATCTTATAGGAACGGTCTTTGAGATACGCCATCTTGTGTCGTCTCTAAAGGGGATAGAGTGTCGTTGTTGCCGGTAGTAGGCCCTGCTTTGCAAGGTCAATGATGTTTTCGACAATGAGCTCCGTGCTGGAGCGAGTATTCGCTGGCTCGATCAGTGCCGACAACCGGCAATCCAGATCGATAGAAGGCTTCAGGCCGAAACAGTTTCCAAGAATATGCGGATCAAGCCTGATATCTTCATAGCGAAGGATGGAGATGGCGTCCTGATGTTCGAGGTAACGGCGGCATAGCAGCTCAAAGATCAGAACCTGCTTTCGCAGCAGAGGCTGGTCAGAATTCGTAAGGCTCCGCAACTCGGGCCAGTAACGTTCCCCTGCGGGAAGACGCCCTCTGCTTATGGGCAGCGCCAGCGACCGCCACGACGCGATGACAGGCACGGGGTGGCGAACGATCGCGACGATTTTGAACGACCGGGCGATGATCAGCTCCGCAAGCACTCCGGTATAGAGTGCATTGTGTTTGGCGCAGAGAAAGAAGTCGGGCGCGAGCCCACTCTTGGATCGTGTCCTCGATGTCGCGACTGCGGGGCGGCGCCCGCTTTTACTAGTGGCGAAATAATTGGTTATGGCCGCGCCATCGGGAGCGCGACGGTCAACAATCGCCCCGCCGCGGCCCAGCACATCGTGGCTGTCAGCCATGGTCCCGATCAAGCGGCGGACAAAATGATCAGGGCTTTCGCTGGTTTCCATAATGCGGACATGCTCCAGCGGCTCTGACAAGCACACCGCATCGTCGTATTGATCTACCAGCGCGGCCGCCAGGGTCGTTCCAGACCGTGGGATGCCTGTAATCAGACCAAAATGCATGATCGCGGGCGCAGACCGGCTGCATCCGTCAGATAAGACGTCCAGGCGTTATGAAATCTATTGTAGCTGTACTGGCTGGCGGTATTCCTGCCTGCCGCCGCCAGCGCCTCGGCTCGCGAAGGATTGTCGACGATGTCCAAGAGACTCGCGGCCACCTGCTCGATGTGCGGATAAGAGCTGACGGCGCAATTTTCCATGGGACGGAGATAGTCGCGGCCGCCAAAGCCGTCAAAGCCGACCACAACCGTACCGAGCGACATGGCTTCGAGCGGCACCAAGCCAAAGCCCTCAACCGGGGACAACGTGACAAGGAAACGGCATGATCCGATCTCTTTCAGCAGTGTTTCGCGCGGCAGCGACATTGCGCTGACGACCTTTGCGAAATTGACCCGTTCTCCGACAAGCTGCCTGAGGCGATCGAAGAAAAGCGAGGCGATATTTCCCTTAAGATAGACAAAAGCCGAGCGGTCAGGTCGTTCGGCCCAGCGCGGAGGCGTGATCATGTCAGTAGGTTCGAGGAATGGCGAGATGACCGGTGCCGTGATTCCGTAGGTGTCCCGCAGGATCGTCTGCACATGACTGCTGGAGGCGACATAATGGTCAAACCGCGCATCGAGAACGGCGAATGTACTGCACCCTTGGACGTAGCAGATCTTGAGGCCAGGCAGTCGCAGACCGAACATGAAGCGGGAAAAAGACGGGTTGACGACCAGTACGTCCTGGGAGGTGATTGTTGCTTCCATCTCCGCAATTGAAACCACCGGGAATTCTTCGCTGTAGTTGTGCTTTGTACGATCCCAGGTCTCTTCGCCAACGCGGACCGCAACCGGTTGATAGTCGAACTCGGACTGCATGATGCGGCCGAGCTGATAGGCCATGAATGTGCCCCCATTGGGGATGCAGGCGCCAACTACAAATGCTTTGGCCATGAGTATTCAGCAACAGACAAAAAGCATTGTTCAGCCGTCAACCTTTCTGGTGATCAGGTAGACAGTCTGGGCCCGATAGCGAGCAAGGGGCTGCGCCACGAAATTCCTGCTGATCGACATTACTTGCCCGGGCAAGTCGCCATGGAAAGATGTTCGCGCCCGCTCATATGCCGGCAACGCCGACATCATTTCTGCGAATGATGCTTCTGACTGCAAGAGCAATTCGTCATCGGAAGCGACGGTCTCGGGCGGCGGCGCCTTTCCGTCAGGATTTGGTGGCGTGCGATAGCTGATAAGTCCTAATCGCCCGATAGCCGACAAAATATTGTTCAGCGAACTCACGAAATCATTTCGTGAGATCTGATGGATCAAGACATCAAGACACACAACGAGATCAGCCTTGCGCCCAATCGGGGCCGTTGCAATGTCATGCTCCAGAAATGTGAGCGTGGGAAATCGCTGAATGTTTTTTTGAACGATGACATTGGAAATATCGACGCCGATGAATTCTGTTTGCTTGAGGATCTCGTCATCGAGCCAGCAAAGGTCGCCGCAGCCGATGTCAATGAGCGTTTTGACCGGTTCTGATTGAAGGATGCGACGGATCAGCCGGTTCTTGTAAGCGGCCGCATAGCCTCTCGATCCCGGTCCGCTGCCGAGTTGGGGCAGCGTCGTATAGCGCTGATTCCAGAAAAGTTTGTTGTGCACGAGGGCGACGGTCGCTGCCGAGATTAAGACAAGAAATAGCAGATCGAGGATGTCGAGGGAAGCCAACATCGCTGCAGGTTTGCGTACGATGCTCGTCTTGGACGGCGCTCACGATGAGTACAAAACAGAGTGGATGACATGGACTGGAAGGATATCGCACAGAAGGTGATCGGGCTTGGGGCGCCGGTGCTCGGGGAGGCGCTGGGTGGACCGTTTGGCGCGGCGGCCGGCAAAATTCTCGCCGATGCGCTCGG
>CAZNTY010000551.1:0-7510 GCA_964576085.1 uncultured Undibacter sp.
GTCGATGCCGTCAACCGCATCCGCGGCCCGTTCAACGTCAACGCGCCGGCGATCGCGGCCGGCATCGCCGCGATCCGCGACACCGCGCATGTCGAGCGCGCGCGCGAGCACAACGCGAAATGGCTGCCGTGGCTCACGGCCGAGATCGGCAAGCTCGGGCTTCAGGTGACGCCGAGCGTCGCCAATTTCGTGCTGATCCATTTCCCGACCACCGGCGGCAAGACCGCGAAGGAGGCCGACGCGTTCCTCACCAGGCGCGGCCTGGTGCTGCGCGCGGTCGGCGCCTACAGGCTGCCCAATGCATTGAGAATGACCGTCGGCAGCGAGGAGGCGAACCGGCTCGTCGTGGCCGCGCTCGCGGACTTCATGGGGCGCGCGGCGTGAGCAAGCCGAAATCCCAGCCATTGTTCAACCGCCTCGCTTTGATCGGCGTCGGGCTGATCGGGTCCTCGATCGCCCGCGGGGCGCGGCAGCAGAACCTGGCGCGCTCGATCGTCGCCACCGCGCGCTCGGCGAAGACGCGCAAGCGCGTCGCCGAGCTCGGCCTCGCCGACCAGGTGGTCGAGACCAGCGCCGCGGCGGTCGAGGGCGCCGATCTCGTCATCGTCTGCATTCCTGTTGGCGCCTGTGGCGAGGTGGCCAAAGAGATCGCGCCGCACCTCGCACCCGGCGCGATCGTGTCCGATGTCGGCTCGGTGAAAGGCGCGGTGCTGCGCGACATGGGCCCGCACCTGCCGGAGAATGTCCATTTCATTCCCGCGCATCCGGTGGCCGGCACCGAATTCTCCGGCCCCGATGCGGGTTTCGCCGAGCTGTTCGTCAATCGCTGGTGCATCCTGACGCCGCCCAAGGGCGCGGACAAAGCCGCGGTGAAGAAGCTCACGGAGTTCTGGTCGGCGCTCGGCGCCAATGTCGAGACCATGGACGCCGACCACCACGACCTGGTGCTGGCGATCACCAGCCACCTGCCGCACCTGATCGCCTACACCATCGTCGGCACCGCCGACGAACTGCAGACGGTGACGCGCTCGGAGGTGCTGAAATTCTCCGCCGGCGGCTTCCGCGACTTCACCCGCATCGCCGCGTCCGACCCGACGATGTGGCGCGACATCTTCCTCGCCAACAAGGACGCGGTGCTGGAGATGCTCGGCCGCTTCAACGAGGACATCGCCGCGCTCACCAAGGCGATCCGCAAGGGCGACGGCGACACTTTGTTCGAGCACTTCGCGCGCACCCGCGCGATCCGCAAGGGCATCGTCGAGATCGGCCAGGACCTGCCGGACTTCGGTCGGCCGCACGAGGGCCTGCCGCAGAAGGAGCTGCCGCGCCCCTACGCCAGCGAGGATGACTAAAACAGCGGCGGCACCTCGCCGAGCTTGACCGGCCCGAGATACATCGTGCCGTCCGCGACGCGCAACGGCAGGCCAATCGCCGGCCGGCCCTCGAGCTTCTTGCTGCCGCCGAGCAGGCCGAGGCCGAGCGACACGCTGAAGCCGAGCTTGCGGCGATTGGCGGCGAGCACGTCGTTGATGAGGGATTCCGCCCCGGCGATCGTCATGTTGAGCTGGCCGTCGAGCCGGCCGTTGCCGTTGACCGTCAGCGCGCCGGTGCCGACCGCCAGCGTATCGCCCTGCTGCACCCGCACCCTGCGGATCTCGATGCGGCCGCCCGCCTGCGCCAGCTCGCGGAACCGGTCCGGCCACGGCTTCGGCGCGAAGTCGTTGAGGCCGCGCAGCACGGCGTCGAGCTCGCCGTCGATCGGCTTGACCGCCATCGGCCCGGCCGCCGGCGCCGACAGCCCGGCCGAGCGCAGCACCAGCTCGATCACCGGGTGCGACTGCGCCGAGCCCTCCAGCATGCGGCCGTGGATCTCGAGCCGGCCGGCATCGAGCACCGGCTCGGCCGGATCGAGCCGCCGCACGCTCGGCCGCTCAAGCACGATCGACACCCGCTCCGGCGCGCGCGGCGTGCCGCGCACGCTCGCCTGCGCCAGCGACCAGCTCGCGCTGTAGCTCGGCGCCTGCCCCTCCTGCGCATAGGTCAAGGGCCCCGTGACCTCGGCGATCAGCAGCGTCGGATCGTAGACCTGCGCGGCGAGGTGGACGCCCGGCATCGCCACCCTGGCCGGCGGGTGGGCGCTGCGGATGACGGCGCTGGCATTTTCGCACAGCAGCTCGAAGCGGAACGGAAAGCCGCCGGTCGTCTGCGCGCCGCATTCATAGACCCGGCCGGCCCGCGCCTCGCGCGCCTTCCAGCCGTCGATCGCCGCCCGCGCCGCTCCGTCGGCATAGACCCAGAACCCGATCCAGCCGCCGACGGCGAGCAGAATCAGGAGCACCATGATGGCGTAGCGCCTGTTGCGCCGCCGGACGATCGAAGGATCCAGGAGAGTCATGGCGGGCCATCGTCATGCCGAATGCGGCATTTCTGCGCCGCCGCGCGCAGCCGTTGCGCGGCCGCGGCCATCCTGTTACCCGGGGCGCCGTCGCCGTCAACGCCGCGCCGCCGTTCCAGCCGCAATGAGCACCGCTTCCAAGCCCGGCCCGGAAGACTTCTGGGTCTTTGCCTATGGCTCGCTGATGTTGCGGCCGGGCTTCGACTTCCTGGAGCGCCACTACGGCCGGCTGATCGGCGCCCATCGCGCGCTGTGCGTGTATTCCTTCGTGCATCGCGGCACGCCGGAAAAGCCGGGCCTCGTGTTCGGCCTCGATCGCGGCGGCACCTGCCGCGGCATCGTCTACCGGGTCGCCGGCGCAAAACGCGCCGAGACCATCGACTATCTCCGCGCGCGCGAGCAGGCCACGATGGTCTATCGCGAAACCTGGCGGCCGGTCTGGATCGAGAGCGATCCCAAGCGCCGCGTCGAGGCGCTCTGCTACGTGGTCGACCGCGGCCACCAGCAATATGCCGGCCGCCTCACGATCGCGCAGCAGATCCATTTCGTACGGCAGGGGCACGGACGGTCCGGGCCCAACCGCGACTACGTGCTCGACGCGGTGAAGGCGATCGAGGCGCTCGGCTATCGCGAGACCGAACTGCACCGGCTTGCCGAGCAGCTCAAGGGGACGCACGAGTCACAGCCGTCAGGCTGACCGCTTGCCTTCCTCGATCAGCCGGTGGGTCGCAGTTTCGATCGCGTCCTGCAGCCGCGCCATGAACGTCACCTTGTCGAGGCCGGGCGCGATCGGATCGAGCATCTCGGCGACGATGGTGCCCGGTTTCTTCAGGATCGAGCGGCGGCGCCAGAACAGCCCGGAGTTCAGCGCCACCGGCAGCACCGGCACGTTGCCGCCCGCATAAAGCTGCGCGACGCCGTATTTGTAGCGCGGCTCCGCGCCCGCCGGCCGCCGTGTCCCTTCCGGGAAAATCACGATCTGGCGCCCCGCCGCCAGCTCCTTGCGGGCGCGCTCGTTCATTGCGATCAGGCCCGCCGAGCCCGCGCCGCGATCGACCGGAATCATGCGGCCCTTGATCGTGAGCCAGCCGAACAGCGGGATCCATTGCAGCTCCCGCTTCATGATGAAGGTCGGATCGTCGAACAGCCACAGCAGCGCGAAGGTCTCCCACGCCGACTGATGCTTGGCGGCGACGATCAGCGGGCCTTTCGGAATCTTCTCCAGGCCGCGGAAATCGGCGTCGAGGCCGCAGATGACGCGCAACAGCCAGATGTTCCAGCGGCCCCAGGCCTTGGCGACCGCAACGATCGCGCCATACGGCATGAAGAACGTCGGCAGCGCGGCGACCAGCCAGGCGGCCGTTCCGAGATAGAACACAAGGTTGAAGATGATGGAGCGGATGACGATGAGCACGCGGCCTCGCTTCATGCCGGGTCGGGATCGAGATGCATGCGCACGACGGCGAAGATGTACTTGAGATATTCCGACGCCAGCAGACGCATGATCGCGGGGTCGGTCAGCCACGCCGACGATTTGATCTTCTCCGACAGCACCGGATAGGGAATGAGCGTCACGTCGGGCAGCTGATGGGACAGCTCGGCCATCGCGCGCGGCATGTGCCAGTTCGACGTGACGACGATCAGCGAGCTGAAGCCGCGCTCGCGCGCCCAGCGTTTGGTTTCGAGCGCGTTGCCGAGGGTGTTGAGCGCCGAGCGGTCGAGATCGACGCAGCAGGCGAAGACCTTCGGATTGAGCGGCATCAGCTTGGAAATCTCGTGCGCGCTGGTGGTGCGATGAACGCCGGTGATCAGCAGGCGCTGGCCATGCTTGGCGTTGAGCAGCTCGATGGCGTCCGGAATGCGCGTGGCGGCGCCGGTCAGGACCACGATGCCGTCCGCGTTGCGGTCGAGCCGCACCTCCTCGTCCGGCACCTGCAGCACGAACCAGAAAAAGCCGAACGCCAGCACGACGATGCCCGCCACGGCGGCGGCCATGGTCAGGAAGCCGATCCAGCGGGCGATTCCGGACAGCATCGTCAGTCGATGGCCTCGAGCGTGCGATTGACGGTATGGCGCGAGGTGAAGGCGGTGACCAGCGCGATCAGCACGACCACCGCGAGCACCGCGCCATAGCCGGCGCCGCCGATCGAGAACGTGCCGAACAGCGCGGCGGCCTGCGCGCCGGCCGCCGTGCCACCGAACCATCGGCCGAACAACTCGGCGAGCGCGAACAGCAGGATCGCCACCCCGCCGCCGGCCACCCCGCCCTGCAGGCCGAGCACCAGGAAGTGCCGCTGGAAATGGCCGGCGATGAAGCCGTTGCGGGCGCCGACGAAATGCAGCACCTCGATGACCGGCCGGTTGGTCGCCATCGCGCCCCGCGTGGCGAAGCTCACCGACAGCATGGTCGCGATCAACATCAGAAGCAGAACGGCGATGCCGGCGGCGACCGCGCTGTCCGCCATCGCACGCA
The DNA here is from genome assembly GCA_964576085.1 of uncultured Undibacter sp. Taxonomy (GTDB): domain Bacteria; phylum Pseudomonadota; class Alphaproteobacteria; order Rhizobiales; family Xanthobacteraceae; genus Pseudolabrys. The sequence goes on from CAZNTY010000551.1 coordinate 4,869, forward strand.
TGCGCCCGATCCAGCCGCGATGATCGTCGAGGCTGGCGGACGGCACGTCGGCGGCGAGCACGCGGCGCAACTGGTCGAGATCGGCCGCTTTGCCCGACTCGATGGTGACGACGATCATTCGCGGCACCGGAAGCTCGTCGAGCGTCAGGCCGCCGCCGAGGAACGGCGCGAGAAGCTGGGCGGATTCTTCTCTGCTCATGGCGCGCACCGCGGCCACCCCGGGGATACCCCTGGCCAGCGCCACGGCGCGCGCGACATCGGCCTCCAAATCGCGTCCCGATGCCGGCCGCACCTGGATGGTCGCCTCGCGCGCGACCTCGCTGCGCCACTCGGCCGCCGAGCGGTGGACCAGCAGGACCGCGCCGATCGTGAGCGAGGCGAGAAACGTCATGATGGCGACCACCGCGACAAGCGCGCGGCCGGAAATCGAGTCGCGCGGAACGATGGGCGATTCGCGGCGCGCCGGGCGATTCGGCGACGCCGTCAGTCCGGTCAGCGCGTCATCCGGCATCGACATTCGTTCACTCATAGATGTGCAGACGTCCCTCGTGCAGCACGAGGCGGCGCGCGTCGTACTGGTCCATCAGGGCGATGTCGTGGGTCGCGATCATCACCGAGGTGCCGGACTTGTTGAGCTCGATGAACAGCCGCAGCAGCCTTTGCGCCAGGCTTGGATCGACGTTGCCGGTCGGCTCGTCGGCGAGCAGCAGTTGCGGGCGGGCGATCACCGCACGCGCGATCGCGGCGCGCTGCTTCTCGCCGCCGGACAAGACCGGCGGCAGCGCCCAGATCCGGTCGCCGAGGCCGACCCAGTTGAGCAGCTCGATCACCTCGTCGCGATAGCTGTCCTCGTGACGGCCGAGCACCCGCAGCGGCAGCGCGACAGTCTCGTAGGTGGTCATGTGGTCGAGCAGCCGGAAATCCTGGAACACGATGCCGATGCGCCGCCGCAGGGTCGCGAGCGCGTCCTTGCTGAGCGTGGCGACGTCATGGCCGAACTGGGTGATCAGGCCGCGCGTCGGCTTGAGCGAGAGAAACATCAGCTTGAGCAGCGAGGTCTTGCCGGCGCCCGAGGGGCCGGTGAGGAACTGGAAGGAATGGGGCTCGATGCGGAACGTGAGGTCGCGCAGGACCTCCGGCCCCAGTCCGTAGCGCAGCCCGACATTCTCGAATCGAACCAAAGCCGCCATCCCCGGGCCCGTTCCCCGTCCGCGCCCCCGTTCGCCGCGCCCCTGCTGCCGCAACCGGCCATGAACGATCATGGGCGACCATGAGCGGCCATAGGCGGCCATGAGCGACCATGAGCGGCGCTTTTACAGCAATATCACGGCCCCGCCAGCGCTGCCGCCCCGGAAATCGGCCACGCGCATGGTTTCCTAAGCATTAACGGTCCGCTGTTACCCTTGGGGAACCAGATTGCGCGATGCCATGCTGATCGTTTGTCCGACCTGTGCCACCTCCTACATGATCGAGCCGGCCTCGCTCGGGCCGGCCGGCCGAACCGTGCGCTGCACGCGCTGCAAGACCCTCTGGTTCGCCGGCGGGCCGCAGACCGCCGTCGCGGGCTTCGTCGCCGACGTGATCGCCGAAGCGGAGGAGCAGGAAGGGCCGGCGAAACGGCAGGCTGCCGGCGCCGACGATTTTGGCGCGGAGCGGGCGCAGCCCGCCGCCGAGGCGCCGGGCGGTGCGGCGACGTCCGCCCAGGTCCCTTCGCCGCCGCAGGAGACCTTGCCGGCCGGCGAGGCGCCGTCGCTGGTTCCGCCGATGCCCGATGCCCAGGCCGCGCACGCGACCGAGGACGTCGAGACGTTCGTGGCGCGCCGCGCGCGCATGCAAGTGCGCCGCAAGCAGAAGCGCAAGTCGTCGAAATGGACGGCGATCATCCTCGTGCTGTTCGGCTTCAACGTCGCGCTGGTGGGCGCGCGCAACGAGGTCGTGCGCTACCTGCCGCAGACCGCCTCGCTGTTCGCCGCGATCGGCCTGCCGGTCAACCTGCGTCACCTCACCTTCGAGGACGTCAGGATCGCCAAGGAGGAGCACGACGGCGTTCCGGTGCTGACGGTGGAGGGCACGATCGCGAGCCAGTCTAGCAGGGCCGTCGAGGTGCCGCGCCTGCGCTTTGCGGTGCGCAACGCCACCGGACAGGAGATCTATGCGTGGACGGCGAAGCCGGCGCGCAGCATCCTCGGGCCCGGCGAGAAGCTGCCGTTCCACGGCCGCCTCGCCTCGCCGCCGGCCGACGCCAGCGACGTGCTGGTGCGCTTCGTCAATGACAGCGACATCGCGGCCGACAAGAAGGGCGACGCGGACATCAAACGCCGCTGAGGCTCAAAAGCCTTTCAGCAGCCGCTCGATGTAGTCGAGCTCGAGCTGCGGCCGCGCCGGATCGGCGAAGCGGCGGCGCAGCTCCTCGAGCACGCGGCGCGCCCGCTGCACGTCGATCTCGCCGGGCACCTTGACGGTGGTGTCGTCGCCGTACTCCCGGCCGCGCATCGGGCGGCCGAGCGGGTCGGTATTCTGCTGCGCGCGCTGCTGGCCGCGGCCGGGCCGGCCGTTCGGTCCCGGGCCGATGCCGTTGTCCTGCATCGCCTGCGCCATGCCCTGGGCGCCCTTGCGCATCGCCTCGAGGGCGCGGCCCTGCG
>CAZNTY010000552.1:0-3652 GCA_964576085.1 uncultured Undibacter sp.
CAGCCCGATCACCACCGCGGTCGTCGCCGGCAGCAGCACCGGGCGCGCGAGATAAAGCGCCGCGATCAGCAGGATGACGAAAATCCCGATGCTGGCCGCCTGCGCCGTGGTCCGCCACAGGCCGGACGCGTTCTGCAGAGGCAGCGGATCGGTCAGCCCCAGACCGCGCTCATGACCGGGTTCATGACCCGGCACCCGGCCGGCGGGACGCACGGCCCCGCTCTCGCGTCCCCTCGCCTCGACGCGATCACTCGCTCCGCTCACGCCCGGCCTCCGGTTCCGCTCGACCGCGGATTAACCGCCGAGGGGGCTTTTGGTTGCCGGCCAGCCCGCAAACGCAGTCTTTACCGTCACTTTTGCAAGCTCGGCGTGGCATAGTCGCTCGCAAGTGATTCGCAGCAAGCCCATATAGACCGCATGGCCAAACCCGCGACCAAGAAGAAGTCCTCCCCTCAACGCGACCTGTTCGACCTGCCCCCGGCGCCACGAAAGAGCGGGCGCTCTGCCAAGGCGGCGGCCCGCACCACGACGCGGGGGAAGCCCACGGCCGAGGAAGGCTATACCGCCAAACATATCGAGGTGCTGGAGGGGCTCGAGCCGGTGCGACGCCGGCCGGGCATGTATATCGGCGGCACCGACGAGAAGGCGCTGCACCACCTCTTCGCCGAGGTGATCGATAACGCGATGGACGAGGCGCTGGCCGGCCACGCCTCCTGGATCGAGGTCGAGATGGAAGCCGACGGCTTCGTCTCCGTCACCGACAACGGCCGCGGCATCCCGGTCGATCCGCACCCGAAGTTCCGCAACAAGTCGGCGCTCGAAGTCATCATGTGCACGCTGCACGCCGGCGGCAAGTTCGACTCCAAGGTCTACGAGACCTCGGGCGGCCTGCACGGCGTCGGCGTCTCGGTCGCCAACGCGCTGTCGGCGCGCCTGGAGGTCGAGGTCGCGCGCGACCAGACGCTATGGACCATGGCGTTCGAGCGCGGCAAGCCGAAGACCAAGCTGATCAAGGCCGGCAAGGCGCCAAACCGGCGCGGCACCAAGGTGCGGTTCAAGCCCGATCCGCTGATCTTCGGCGAGAAAGCGGCATTCAAGCCCGAGCGCGTGTTCAAGATGGCGCGCTCGAAGGCGTACCTGTTCGGCGGCGTTGAAATCCGCTGGCATTGCGACAAGGCGCTGCTCAAGGGCACGGAAGACGTGCCCGAGAAGGCGACGTTCCATTTTGCCGAAGGGCTCAAGGACTATCTCGCGGCAAGCCTCAACGGCGCGACGCTGGTGCATCCGGACATCTTCACCGGCCACGCCGGCAAGACCGGCCAGCACGGCGCCGCCGAATGGGCGGTAGCGTGGACCGCGGACGCCGACGGCTTCCTGCAATCCTACTGCAACACCATCCCGACGCCGGACGGCGGCACCCACGAGACGGGCCTTCGCTCCGCGCTGGTGCGTGGCCTCAAGGACCACGCCGCACGCGTCGGCCAGGAGAAGCGCGCCGGCGCCATCACCAGCGACGACGTGATGACGGGCGCGGCCTGCATGCTCTCGGTCTTCATCCGCGAGCCGGAATTCCAGGGCCAGACCAAGGACCGCCTCGCCACCGCCGAGGCGCAGCGCGTGGTCGAGAACGCCATCAAGGACCCGTTCGACCACTGGCTCGCCGGCAACCCGGCGCAGGCCAACAAGCTGCTCGACTTCGTCATCGAGCGCGCCGAGGAGCGCATCCGCCGCCGGCAGGAGAAGGACATCGCCCGCAAGACCGCGGTGCGCAAGCTGCGGCTGCCCGGCAAGCTCGCCGACTGCACCAATTCGGCGGCGCAGGGCTCGGAGCTGTTCATCGTCGAAGGCGACAGCGCGGGCGGCTCCGCCAAGCAGGCGCGCGACCGCGCCTCGCAGGCCGTGCTGCCGCTGCGCGGCAAGATTTTGAACGTCGCCTCGGCCGGCAAGGAAAAGCTGGCGCAGAACGCGCAGCTTGCCGACCTCATTCAGGCGCTCGGCGTCGGCACCGGCGCGCATTATCACGACAAGGACCTGCGCTACGAGAAGATCATCGTGATGACAGACGCCGACGTTGACGGCGCCCACATCGCCTCGCTGCTGATCACGTTCTTCTACCGGCAGATGCCGAAGCTGATCGAGGACGGCCGGCTCTATCTCGCGGTGCCGCCGCTCTACCGGCTCTCGCACGGCGGCAAGATCGTCTACGCGCGGGACGACAAGCACCGCGACGAGCTGCTGAAAAAAGAATTCCGCGCCAACGCCAACGTGGAGGTGAGCCGCTTCAAGGGGCTCGGCGAGATGATGGCGGCGCAGCTCAAGGAGACCACGATGGACCCGCGGAAGCGGACCTTGCTCAAGGTCATGCTGGCGGAGAACGATAAAAAACCGACGCAGAAGACCGTCGAGCGCCTGATGGGCACCAAGGCCGAGGCCCGCTTCGAATTCATCCAGGAGAAGGCCGAGTTCGCCGCCGAGGACCTGCTGGACGTGTAAGACACCTCACGCGGCGGCGGCCGTCACGTCCGGATCGAGGCCGAATGGGCCATCACGTCGGTACGGCCGAAGTCTTTGCCTTTGAACAAGAGCGGCGCCTGCATCACCGCCGAAACGGCGTAGGCCATGCAGTCGCCGAAATTCAGCCTCGCCGGATGCCCGCTCGCCCTGCCAAAGGTCGCGAAGGCTTGCGACGCCACGTCTGCCATGTCCCGGCTGAGCGGGACGACGGAAACGCCCTCTCCGTCGATAAAGTCTTCCAGCCATCGTGAGGTGCGTCCGGCGAGATTCATCGCACACCAGGCGCGCGCCTCAACGAGTGTCGGCGCGCCGACAGCGCAATCCTCGGCGGCGAGCAGATCGAGAAATCGATCGGACTCCTGCTCGCCTTTGATAATGCCGACGAGCACCGAACTGTCCACCACGATCATTTCGGTAGCCCCGTGGCCCCGTCATAAAGCGCTTCAATCGGACGCTCAGCCTTCTTCATGCGCCCTTTGCGATCCGTGCTGAGAAGCCGCCGCCAATGCGCTACGCGCTTGCGCGGCGCCGGCGCGCGGCGACCTGGACGATAGTGGCGCAGCGCCTCCAGCACGACGTCGCTGACCGTCCGGCCGGTCTGCCGCGCCAGCGCGCGCGCCAAGCCGGCCGCCTCGGCGTTCCGGATGTGGACTTGATCCTTCATGAGCCGATCCTGGAGCGAAATTAGTACATATGTACTTCTTTTCGTCCTGAACCGCAATTGCAATACGGCATGGCGGTCAGGCGTCGAACGGCAGGCCCGAATACTGCTCGGCGAGCGAGGCCATGGCGGCCCGGGAGCCGACCAGGTAATCGAGATCGGCGAGTTGCCGCTTCATGTCATAGGCGGCGAACGCGTCGTCGCCGTAGCGGTGCAGCATCTGCGTCATCCACCACGAGAAGCGCTGCCCCTTCCAGACGCGGCGCAGGCAGGTGGCCGAGTAGGCCTTCAGCAGATCTTCGTTCTTCCTGCGATAGAAGGCATCGAGCGCCTGCGACAGCACGCGCACGTCGGCGATCGCCAGGTTCATGCCCTTGGCCCCGGTTGGCGGCACGATGTGCGCGGCGTCGCCGGCGAGGAACAGGCGGCCGTATTGCATCGGCTCGGCGACGAAGCTGCGCATCGCGGTGACGCCCT
>CAZNTY010000553.1:0-7776 GCA_964576085.1 uncultured Undibacter sp.
CATCTTACCGTATCCGGCGACGACCTTCTCCAGCCTGAGAATAGGCTCAGTGACCAAGATAAGCCTCGATGACATTTTTATCGTTGCGAACAGAGGCCGGATCGCCTTCGGCTATCACGCGGCCTTCGGCAAGCACGATGATGCGTGAACACAAGGCCATGACGAATTCCATGTTGTGCTCGATGACGACGAAGGTCGCATTTTGCTCGGTATTGATGGCGCGCAATCGCTCGCGGAGGCTTTGCAGCATCGTCAGGTTGACGCCGCCGGCCGGCTCGTCGAGCAAAACCAGCCGCGGCCCGGCCATGAATGCCATCGCGGCATCCAGCAGCTTCTGCTGCCCATAGCTCAGGCCGCTCGCCCGTTGGTCCGCCAGATGGCCAAGGCGGAAGAACTCGATCATCTGATTGGCGGCGTCTGTCAGGCCGACATCGCGCCGGCCGAGCAATCGGCCGATCATCGTTCCTTTGTGCTCCTGCCCGGCCAGAATGAGGTTCTCCCGGACCGTGAGCTGGGGAAAGACCTGGAGAAGCTGAAACGTCCGGCTCACGCCAAGGCGGTTCAGCTCGTCCGGCCGGATGCCGGTAATCTCCCGGCCCTCGAGAAAGACTTCCCCCGAGCTCGGTTTCAGCTGGCCGAGGATGCAGTTGAACAATGTCGACTTGCCGCTGCCGTTCGGGCCAATAATCCCGAGGATCTCGCCCTGGCGGACGTCGAGAGAGACGTCGTCGACGGCAACAATTCCGCCGAAGCTTTTTCGAAGATGCCGGACCTCGAGAACGGTCTTCATCGATCTGCCTTCAACTAAACGATCTGGCGGCGCCGGAAACGCCGCCAGCCATTCCAGCCCTGCAGGATATTGCGGCGACGGTCGCGATGACTGCCGCCCGTCGACTATTGGGTTTTGCGTGGAACGGTCTTCAGGATCACCTGCTTTCCGCCCTCGACCCTGACGAAGAAGCTGTCGCGGTCGACCACGTCGCCGTTCTCGTCCCACTTGGTATCCAGCAGAATACCGGGCTCTTCTTTCGTTGTGATGGTGGCCCCGCGCAACGTCGCAGCCAGCGCCTTGCTGTCGATCTTCTTGTTCTTCTCGGTGGCGTATTTCACGGCATAGACCGCGAGATAGCCCTTGATGGCGTTATGATCCGGCGTGCGGCCGAATTTCTCGTATTTCTTGACGAAGTCCTGCACCGTCTTGTGCGGCGCCTGCGGCGTCAGGCCCACCCAGCCGAGCACGCCCTCCATCGCCTCCTTGCCGAGATCGAGCGTTACCTGCGACACGATGTTGGTATCGCCGATCATCGGCGTCTTGACGCCTTGACGCCGCATTTCACGAATGAGGCGGGCGGTGTCGGGTTCACGCAGGTGGATGAAGTAGACATCGGGATTATAGGACTTGGCGCGGATGACGTCCGCCGCAAAATCGGACTGGTTGTTCTCCGAGGGCAGGTCGGCAAGTACCTTGAGGCCGTGACTCTTGGCCTCGTCGATCATGACATCGCGCGCGCTTTTGCCCGCTTCGTCGTTCTCCCACAGAATGACCACCGATTTGGCCTTCATCTCGTCGCGAATGTATTCGGCAACGGTCGGCAGGCTGTATTGGGTCGCGAGCGAGGACCGGAAGAAATATTTGATACCCTGTGCCTTGACGAAGGCCGTTAATTCCGAGGCCTCGCCGGCCCCGATTTGGGGAATCTCGTGCTGATTGGCCAGCGGCATCGTCGACTTGCATTCCGACGAGATCACCGGGCCGATCACCACGTAAGGCGTTTCATCGAGAGCCCGCTGCATTACCGCGCGCGCCACGCCGGGATTGGTCTGGGTATCGTAAACCGTCACCTCGATCTTTCTGCCGAGCAGGCCGCCCGCGGCGTTGATCTCCGACACCGCAAGCTCGACGCCATTCTTGAAATGCCAGCCGAGATCTGCCGACCCGCCCGAGATTTCCGACAGCAGCGCCAGCTTCACCGGGTCGGCGGCGAGCGCCGATCCCGCGAATGCGGCCAGCGACAATGCCGTCGATGCGGCAAGCGCTATGGCCCTGCGGCGCGTTATGGAATTGAATGCGTCAGGATAGTTGTGCACTCCTCGTCCTCCCCGTTGGCTCGGTGGTGTTGCTGATCGCGGCTTGTTCGTATCCAAGAACTCGCAGGCGAAGCAAACCCTGCCGGGGCAGGACTGTCAACGTTGAATTTATCCCGGTGTTGCGATGCATAGTCCATCCCTCGATTGAAGCAGATCGATAATCGCATTAGGGTGCCGCGAAAGCGGAGCGGGAGGGTTCTTCTATATGAACGAAGTGATTCAACTGCTGATTTCGGGCTTGGCCACCGGCGGCGTTTATGCGCTCACCGCGATCGGTTTCTCGCTGCTGTGGCAGACTTCGCAGACCGTGAATTTCGCGCAGGGCGAGTTCGTCATGTTGCCCGCTTTCATCGTCCTGATGGTGCTTGACGTCATAGGCGACCACGTCTGGCTTGCCTTCATCATCACCTTCGCCATTTCGATTGCCCTGCTCGGCCTCGTCTTCAAGAAGGTCCTGGTCGACCGCATGCTCGAGCATGGCATGATGCCGCTGCTGATCGGCAGCCTCGGCATTTCGATCATCCTCAAGGAGGCCGTGAAGAACTTCTATACGGCGCAGCCCAAGCCGTTCCCTCAGCTGGTCGAGGCGGTGAACGTCAGTTTTGGGCAGGTGACGGTGTCGCTGCAGAGCCTCGTGGTGCTCGGGGTGTCGATCGTTGCGGTGGCGAGCCTTCAGCTGTTCCTGTCGCACACGCGCACCGGGCGCTGCATGCAGGCGACCGCGCAGAACCGCAGCGTCGCCCGCCTGCTCGGCGTGCCGGTGGAACGGATGATCCTTTACAGCTTCCTGATCAATGCGGCCCTTGTGACGCTCGCCGCCATCCTGATCTCGCCGATCTATTTCGCATCCTATTCGATGGGCGAAACGATCGGCCTGTCGGCTTTCGTCGCCGCGATTGTCGGCGGCTTCAACCAGGTCCGCGGCGCGCTGGTCGGTGGCCTGCTGTTCGGCCTGGTCGACAACTTCGCCGCGACCTACCTGTCGCTGCAATATCGGGGCGCGGTGCCGCTGTTCATCCTGATCCTCGTCATCCTGTTCAGGCCGCAGGGGCTGCTAGGCCGCGTGGAAGAGCGCACCGTATGACACGCACATCGATCATTCTCGCCGCCGGGGGGCTCGCACTGGCGGCCTTTCTCCTCGCCGCACCGCTCTTCCTCAAGCCCTACGGCATCTTCATCCTGTCGATGTGGGCCGTGATGTCGATCGCCGCCGTAGGGCTGAACCTGACGCTTGGATTCGCCGGACAGGTCTCGCTGGCGCAGGGCGCATTCGTCGGCATCGGCGCCTATGCGGCGGCGCTCCTGACCACGAACGGCTGGCCGCTCGGCTACGCAATGGTGCTGGGCGCCGTGGTCTGTTTCGTGCTGGGCTGGCTGCTCGGCTACCCGGCGCTGCGGGTCCAGAGCCACTACCTTGCCTTCGTCACCCTCGCCTTCACCACGCTCGCCTTCCTGGTTTTCCGGAACGAGGACTGGCTGACCAACGGGACGCGCGGCATTTTCGGAATCCAGCGGCCGGTGATCCTCGGATGGTCGACCAAATCCGCGACCAGCTACTATTACTTCTGCCTGCTGATGACGGTGCTGTTCTCGTTCATTGCGTGGTGGATCGTGCGCTCGCCGTGGGGGCGCGCTTTCACCGCCGTGCGCGAAAACCCGATTCGGGCACTGTCGCTCGGCGTCAATACCCGTCTCTACATCCTGATCGCGTTCGCGATCGGCGCCGGCTTTGGCGGCATCTCCGGCGCCCTCTACGCGCCGCTCGTGCAATACATCGACGCCACGCCGTTCACGCTGATTCTGTCGCTCAACCTTCTCCTGATGGTGGTGGTCGGCGGCTCGGGCTACTTCGCTGGGCCGTTCCTCGGCGCCGTGGTCGTGACGCTGCTGCCGGAATGGCTGCGCGTGGCGGAAGGCTTCTACCTGATCGGCTATGGCGTTCTCGTCGTACTGCTCATGATGTTTTGCCCGAGCGGGCTGCTTGGCCTGGTCGAGAAGCTGTTCCCCTCCTCGATGCGATCGTAGTTCCTATAGACGAACTGTTTTACAACTGCGAACGTATCGCGCTAAAGTGACGTCCTCTCGTCAATCCGGACGTCATTCCGTGACAGAACAAACCTTCCGTGTCGGCGTGCTTGGCTGCGGCCAAGTCAGTCAGGACCACTTCATCGGCTGGCGGCGCAGCCGGGGCGCCAAGGTCGTCGCCTGCTGCGACCCCGATCGCCCGCGCGCCGAAAAGCGGGCGGCCGACTTCGGCGTCGCTGCGATCTACACCGACCCGGAGGAGATGCTGGCGCGCGAGACGCTCGACCTCGTCGACATCATCACGCCGCGCGAAACCCATGCCGACATGGTCCGGCTCGCCGCGCGTCATCGCGTCAACGCGCTGTGCGAAAAGCCGTTCTGCCCGACCTATGACGAAGGCGTCGCGGTGCTACGCGAGATCGGCGACCGCATCCGGGTGATGGTCAACGAAAACTGGCGCTACCGGCCGTACTATACGCGCATCGGCGCCTGGATCAGGAATGGCACGCTCGGCCGGATCATGCACTACCGGATTTCGCTGAAACGCTCGAACCTGATCCCGAATGCCGACGGAATCCTGCCTGCCCTCATTCGCCAGCCGTTCATGGCGAAGGAGGACCGCCTGGTGATCGCCGAATGTCTGATCCACGAACTGGACATCACCCGCTCGCTGATCGGCGAGATGTCGGTCCTCGCCTCCCGCATCGCCAAGGCGACCAATATCATCAAGGCCGAGGATACCGCCACGATCATGCTCGAAACCAAAGATGGCGTCACCGCGGTCGTCGAAGGCGTGCTGTCGTCCGCCGGCTATCCGATCCGGGCCGGCAACCGCCTGGAGATCAGCGGCACGCGATGCAGCGTCATCCTCGACAACGCGCACTTGCGTCTGTTCGGCGCGGAAAACGAGGAAGAAAAATACGACGAAGCCGAAATGCGGCAGAAGTGCTTCGACCTGTCGATCCAGCATTTTATTGACCAGACGCGAACCGGCGCACCTTATTGGACCTCCGCCGAGGACCAGCTCAATACGCTGAAGCTCGTCGAGGATGCCTACCGCCTGGCCGGCCCCATCCGGGCCCGTGTCTGAGAAGCAAGCGCAGGCCGGGCAATGAACGATATGTCGACCGAGTCAGACGTCACGCTCGAGACCGACGTGGTCGTGGTCGGCGGCGGAGGGTCGGGGCTTGCCGCCGCGATCGAGGCGCGCACGCTCGGCCGTCGCGTCATCCTGATCGAGAAAAACCCGAAGCTCGGTGGATCGACGGCGCGTTCCGTCGGCTCGATCACGGCAACCAATACGCCACACCAGCTGCGCAAGGGCATCCTCGACAGTCCGGACGATCACTTCGAGGATATGGGCAAGTTCTGCGAACGAGTCGGCCTCCAGGACAACCTGGTCCTGCGCCGCATCCTGATCGACAATGTCAGCGAGACCCTGCGCTGGCTGATGTCGATGGGCGTCGTCTTTCACGGCCCGCTGACCGAGCCTCCGCACCGCAAGCCGCGCATGCACAACGTGCTGCCGAACAGTCGCGCCTACATCTATCACCTGTCCAGGCGGGCGCGAAAAATCGGCGTCGACATTCGGCTCAACACCAACCTGCGCGAATTGCTGATCGAGCAGGGACAGGCGCGGGGCATCCTGTGCCAAAGCAACGGCCGCCTGATCAAGATCAACGCGTGTGGCGGGGTCGTCCTCACCACCGGGGATTTTGCCGGCAACGATGACATGCGGCGCAACCATCTGCCGCCGCTGGTCGCCCCTGCCCGCCCCATCAACCCGACCAATACCGGTGACGGCCATCGCGCCGTAGTGCGGGCCGGCGGCCGGATGATGAATTCGCAGCATTTCGTCGGCGGCGTGCGGTTTCCGCCGCCGCCGGAAAAATGGATCATGAAGATCCCGCCGCTGAAGATCGTCACGCGGTTCATGAGCTGGTCGCTGGACAACATGCCCGCCTGGCTGCTGCGGCCGTTCATCATGAGCTTCCTGACGACGGTGCTGCAGTCCTCACCGAACCTGTACAAGCAGGGCGCGGTGCTGATCAACAAGCACGGACGGCGCTTCAACGACGAGCCGGCGAGCCCCGCACAAAACCTCGCCATGCAGCCCGACGGGGTCGCTTACATCCTGCTGGACGGAAAGCTGGCGGAAAAATTCTCGGCGCCGCCGTTCCAGATTTCGACCGCGCCCGGCATCGCTTTTGCGTACCTGCCGGACTACCGCCGGACCCGGAAAGACATTTATCACGAAGGCCGGACGCTGGAGGAGCTGGCGCGGAAGATCGGCGTCGACCCAGCCGCGCTGTCCAAGACCATTGCCGCCTACAATGCCGGAACCCCGACCGATGACGGCGCGTCACCGCGTGGCAACCGGCCGGCGCTCGACCGCGGGCCTTACGTCGCTCTCGGCCCGGTCCAGCATTACATCACGTTCTCCGATTCCGGCGTCGGCGTCACCGAGCGGCACGAGGTGATCGGGCCAAATGGCGAACCGATCCAGGGCCTGTTCGCCGCCGGCTTCATCGGCATGGGTGGAATGTTGCTGGAAGGGCTCGGCCATCACCTCGGATGGGCATTCACCTCCGGCCGGCGGGCCGGGCGTCACGCTGCGTTCCGCGTCGTGACCAAGGACCTCTCTCCTCCCACCTGAGAACCAACGCAAACAAGGAAGGACGCCCGTGGACAACAACGAAGGACGTGGACGGATCGCGGTCGTGGTCGGCGGCGGCGCCGGCATCGGCGAAGCCAGCAGCATTCGCCTCGCCGAGCAGGGCTGGAAGGTGGTCGCAGCAGACATCAATATCGCCAACGCCGAAGCGGTCGCCACGCGCTGCAAGGGCCACGCCCAGCACATCGACATCATGGCGCCGGACTCGATCGAGGATGCCGCCAGCGAAATCGAGAAGAAAGTCGGCCCGGTCTATGGCTGCGTGGTGGCCGCGGCGGTGTTCCAGGACAAGAAGCCGCCCGAGCAGACGCCGGTCGAAGCCGTCGACCGCATCCTCAATGCGAATATCCGCGGCACCTATCTCACCAACGTCGCCTTCGCCAGGCGCATGGCCTCGCGCGGACAGGGCGCGATGGTCAATTTCTCGTCGTGGAACGGGCACCGCTCCTCGCCGGCGCACCTTTATTGTGCCTCCAAGGCCGCCGTGAACCTCATGACCGAGGGCATGGCGGTCGAATGGGGCGCGAGCGGCGTGCGCGTCAATGCGATTACGCCGGGCTTCGTGCTGGTCGAGCGGATGAAGGAAAGGCTGCGGGTCGGCGGGCGCTATAGCGTCAATCTCGACGATGCCAGCCCGCTGCACAAGATCGTGGCGCCGGACGAAATCGCGCAGGTCGTGGCCTTCCTTCTCTCCGACCGCTCGTCCGGCATGACCGGATCGAACGTCGTCGTCGATGCCGGCGTCATGGCGGCGAACAGCTGGACCATTTTCGGCGGCATTCCTCCGCGCCGCGGCGCAAACGCGATCTAGGACAAGATGACTTTGAGGCGAATCGGAACCCGTCTCCGTCATCCTGAGGCGCGAGCGAAGCGAGCCTCGAAGGATGAACAGGCCGGAACCTGTCATCCTTCGAGGCTCGCGGCTTCGCCGCTCGCACCTCAGGATGACAGGGGAAGGCACCTCCACCTGTTACAGCGACCCAGAAACG
>CAZNTY010000554.1:0-5321 GCA_964576085.1 uncultured Undibacter sp.
AACCTTCGCGGGCAAGCGCGGCCGCGCAAGCCTTGCCCAGTCCGCGCGAGGAGGCGCAGACGATCGCCTTGCGGCCCTTGATTCGCAAATCCATCGTTCCTCCCCGCGCCCAGGCCGCCGCAAAGTCCCTACAGAATGCGAAATGTGGAGATCAACCGGCAGGACATTTTCGTGTAATTCTACTCTTTGCAGTTTCCAGTTTCGATGGTTTTATTTCGCGGTCAGAGACAAAGAATACGGCATCCTGTGCACCGTCATGCACGGGATGAATTTGTATCGCGGGGGGAGGTCGAATGCGTCACGGATTCTCGCGCAGACCTGTCATGACCTGACGCGTCATGGCCCTCTATCTGCTGCGCCGCCTCGGTGAAACCCTGATCACGCTGCTGCTGGTCACGCTGCTGGTGTTCTGCCTGACGCGGCTGACCGGAGACCCGACCACGCTGCTGCTTCCGCCGGAATCGAGCGAGGAGGCTCGCGCCTTCTTCCGCCATTACAACGGCCTCGATCGTTCGCTGCCGGTGCAATACTTCACTTATCTCAGCCACGCCGCCGCCGGCGATTTTGGCATCTCGTTCAGGCTCAATGAACCGGCAATCAACGTCGTCTTTCAGGCGTTGGGGCCGACGCTCAAGCTCGCCGGCTGCGGTATGCTGCTGTCGATCCTGATCGGCATGCCGCTCGGCATCTGGGCAGCGGCGTCACGCTCGGCGCTGGTAAAGCGGCTGGTCGGCTGGTACGCGAGCCTCGGACAGGCACTGCCGCCATTCTGGACCGGGCTGACGCTGGTCATGCTGTTTGCGCTGTGGTTTCCGATCCTGCCGACCTCGGGCTACGGCGCGCCGGTCTATTACGTGCTGCCCGCGCTGACCCTGGCGATCTCGACATCGGCCTCGATCGCCGGCCTGACAGCCGCCAACATGACCGAGGCGCTCAAGAGTGATTTCATTCAGCTTGAGCGCGTGCTCGGCCTGTCCGAAATCCGCATCCTGCTCAGGCACGCGCTGCGCAACGCCGCCTTGCCGATCGTGACTTATATCGGACTGCAGTTCGGCCTGATTCTCGGCGGCGCTATTGTCACCGAACGGGTCTTTGCCTGGCCTGGCATCGGCCAGCGCATCGTCGAGGCGATCCTCGCGCGCGACTTCCCCGTGGTACAAGCGGTGGTGCTGGTCACGGCGCTGCTGTTCATGCTGATCAATCTGCTGGTCGACATCCTCTACATGGTGCTCGATCCGAGGCTGCGTACATGAGCGACGTGGCCGGAGCAAAGCCTTTTCCCCGGATTGCGCGGTTGCGGGGACTACGGTTGCGCCGCGGCAGCGGGTTTCCGCTGATCGCGGCGTCGTGCTGCGCGCTGCTGGTGACTGCAGCCCTGTTCGGGGAGTGGCTGGCGCCTTACGCAAAAGACTCGGTCGATCTTGCCGCCAGCCTGGCGCCGCCGTTCTGGCAGCCAGGCGGCACGACCACGCATCTGCTCGGCACCGACCAGCTCGGTCGCGACATCCTCAGCCGCCTGATTGCCGGCGCACGGATTTCGCTCGCGACCGCCGCGGCGGCAACCCTGATCTCCGGCATCTTCGGCGTCACCATCGGTCTGGTCGCCGGCTATATCGGCGGCCTCCTCGAAGCGGTCATCATGCGGATCGTCGACGCCTTCCTGTCGCTGCCGTTCATCCTGCTGGCGCTGGCTTTGGTCGCCACCCTCGGTTCCGGCTTCGGCAATATCGTGATGGTGATGGTGATCGCCAACTGGGCCCGCTATGCGCGGCTGGTGCGCAGCGAGGTGATCGGCATCAAGCAGCGCGATTATGTGACGCTGGCGCGGATCGCCGGGGTCGGTCCGGTCCGGATCATGCTACGGCATGTGCTGCCAAACGCGCTCAATTCCGTCGTCGTGCTGGCGATCCTCGATGTCGGACGTGCGATCATTCTCGAATCCTCGCTGTCGTTCCTCGGCGTCGGTATCCAGCCGCCGGACGTATCCTGGGGCCTGATGTTGGCGGACGGACGCACTTTCCTGGGTTTCGCCTGGTGGCTGACCACGCTTCCCGGCGCAATGATCGTCATCGCCGTGCTGTGCTTCAACGAGCTCGGCCGCTGGCTGCGGATCAGGCTCGATCCGCGCGGGCAGTTGTAACCATGCCGCTCGTCGAGGTCAGGGATCTCTGCGTCGCGTTCGGCGATCCTGCCCGACCGGTCCAGGCGGTTGCCCATGTCGATCTTGCCATCGAGCCGGGCGAGATCATCGGCATCGCCGGTGAATCCGGCAGCGGCAAGACCACGTTGTGCGCCGCGCTCATCCGTGCCCTGCCGCGGGCGGCGCGGGTTTCAGGCAAGGTCGATTTCAACGGGCGGTCGATCCTCGACATGCCGCCGCGCGAATTACGCAAGCTGCGCGGGCGCGAGATCTCGATGATCCTCCAGAATCCAATGACGTCGCTCGACCCGCTGTTCACCATCGGCGACCAGATGGGCGAGGTGTTGACGACGCGCGGGGAGAAATCAGGGCAGGCGATCGAGACACGCGAGATCGAGCTGCTGCGCTCGGTTCACCTCACGGCGCCGGAGCAACGGCTCAGGCAATATCCGCACGAGCTTTCCGGCGGCATGCGCCAGCGTATCCTGATCGCAATGGCGAGCGCGACGGCGCCGAAGCTGCTGCTGGCCGACGAGCCGACCACCGCGCTCGACGCCACCATCCAGGAAGAAATCCTGATCCTGTTCCGCGAAATCCGCGACCGATCCGGCACCGCGATCGCGATCGTCACGCACGACCTTGGCGTGATCCGCCGCGTCTGCGACCGCGTCGTGATCATGTATGCCGGAGGCATCGTCGAGGAAGGGCCGGTCGAAGCCGTCTTCACCGCGCCGCGCCATCCCTACACCCGCGCCCTGCTCGCCTCGATCCCGGTGCTCGATGAAGACCGGGTCATCCTGCAGGCCATTCCCGGCCAGGTTCCCGACCTCGCCGGCCTCGGCGATTTCTGCTCCTTCGCCGCGCGATGCCCGATGGCGGTCGACCGCTGCCGCACGGAGAGTCCGCCTGAGGTTCTGGCAGACGGACACCGCGTATTCTGCTGGCGCGCCGGAGAGCCGGCATGAGCAACAGACCCTCGGAGGCCTACGTTGCGCTGCGCAATGTGCGCAAGGAATTCGGCCCGCGCCGCGTGTTCGGCCTCGGCGGCAAGGGAACAGTGGTCGCGGTCGATGACGTCTCGCTGTCGATTCCGGCCGGGTCGACGTTCGGCCTGGTCGGCGAATCCGGCAGCGGCAAGACCACCGTCGCCCGACTGATCCTCAAGCTCGAGCAGCCGACCTCCGGCGATATTTCGGTCGATGGCCGCGACATCTTCCAGCAGTCGGCGCCGGAGCGGAAAGCCTATCGCCGGACGGTGCAGGCGGTGCTCCAGGACCCTTACGGCGCGCTAAGCCCACGGCTGCGGGTGCGCGACATCGTGGGCGAGCCGCTGCTCGCGCAGGGCGCTTCCGCCGAACGGATCGAACAGGAGATTCCGCGGTTGCTCGATCTCGTCGGTCTTCCCAAGGACGCCGGCGAGCGTTACCCGCACCAGTTCAGCGGCGGCCAGCGTCAGCGCATCGCCATCGCCCGCGCGCTGTCAGTCAATCCGCGGTTTCTGGTGCTGGACGAGCCGGTGTCGGCGCTCGACGTGTCGATCCGCGCGCAAATCCTGATCCTGCTGCGCGCGATGCAGCAGGAGCTCGGCCTGACCTACCTCTTCATCGGCCACGACCTCGCGATCGTAAAATATCTCAGCACGTTCGTGGGCGTGATGTATTTCGGCCGGATCGTCGAGATCGGTCCCGCCGATGCACTGCTGCGCCGCCCGCTGCATCCCTACACGCGGCGGCTGGTTGCGGTTGCTTCGATGAACCAGCCGCTCGGCCATCACCGGCTGTCGGGCGAGCTGCCGAACCCGCTTGACCCGCCGAGCGGATGTCATTTCCGGATGCGCTGTCCCTATGCGACGGCCATCTGCGTTGAACAGGCGCCGCCGCTGCGTGACGGCGGCACGCAGCGCGTCGCTTGCCACCATTTCGAGGACATCGAAGGCGGCAGAAAGGCCGAAACGGGCCCGATGCTGACGTCGGCCCGGCTATGACGTCTTTGCGACATCCTCGAGGGGCGCGAAGGCGAGGAACGGCGCGACCTTGAAATCGACCTTCTTGGACGTGACGTAGAGCGTATCGTTGGCCCATAGCGGCAGGAAATACGCCTCGTCGTGCATCCGGCGCAGCACCTTGTTGATGAAGGCCTCGCGCTCCTTCAGGTCGATGAAGTTGTTCATCTTCGACAGCATCGCGTCGTTCTCCTTGTCGAAGACCCACGAGGTGATGAGCGTCGAGCGCGTATTGACCAGCAGCTTGTAGCCCACGTCCTTCGATGGATCAGGGCCGGTCGCGTAGATCATGCCGACATTCGGGTCCTTTTGTTTGGCCTGCTTGATCTGGTTCCAGGCGCCGAATTCCAGAATTTGAAGATCGACCTGAATCCCGATTCGCTTGAGATATTCGGCAATGGCCTCGCAGGTTTCCTTGCTGGCCGCGACGCGGCCCGGCGCCATGCCGACGAAGCGGAACGGCTTGCTGAAGTCGAAATTCGCTTTCTTGAGCAGGTCGCGCGCCTTGTCGGGGTCGTAATGATACGGCGTCACGCCGTCGAGCGAACAGCCTGGCTGTGCCGATGTGCACCACAGTTCCTGCGGCGCGGCGTAGCCGAGCATGATCGACTTCAGCAGCGCCGGCCGGTCCACCGCCATGCAAAGCGCCTGACGCACCTCGCGCTTCTGCGTCTCCGCATGGAATTTGTTGAAATAGACCAGGATGTTTGTGAAGGCCGGGACGCGCACCACATTGAGCGTCGGCATGGTCGAGAGCCGCGCGGCCAGCACCGGCGAGATCGGCGTCGCCACATCGGCCTCGCCCGCCATCACCTGCGCGAGGCGGCTCTGCTCCTCGGGCGCAATCTTGATCGTCACCTCGGACACCTTCGCCTTGTCGCCCCAATAGTCGGCAAAGGCCTTCATCTTCAGGAACTGATTGGGCTGGCGGTCGACGAAGGCGAACGGACCGGTGCCGACCGGCTTCTTGGAAAACTCGGCATTGCCGACCTTCTCGATGTACTTCTTCGGCTTGAGCTGCCAGTAGAGCGACAGCTTCGCGATCGTATCGGCATCGACCGCCTTGAGATGAACCGTAAAGTTCCTGTCGTCGTGCTTCTCAATGTTGACGATGTTACTCAGAAGATCGGCACGCTGGTTCTGCGTCGCCGGGTCGCGGCTGCG
The DNA here is from genome assembly GCA_964576085.1 of uncultured Undibacter sp. GTDB lineage: Bacteria > Pseudomonadota > Alphaproteobacteria > Rhizobiales > Xanthobacteraceae > Pseudolabrys. The sequence goes on from CAZNTY010000554.1 coordinate 5,307, forward strand.
GGCAATGCTGAAGAT
>CAZNTY010000555.1:0-4110 GCA_964576085.1 uncultured Undibacter sp.
GCGGCGGCCGCGCTTGCCCATGATGATCGCGGTGCCGGTGTCCTGGCACATCGGCAGCACGCCGCCGGCCGCGATGTTGGCGTTCTTCAGGAAATCGTAGGCGACGAACTTGTCGTTGGCGCTGGCCTCCGGGTCGTCGAGGATTTTGCGAAGCTGCTTGAGGTGCGCCGGCCGCAGCAGGTGGTTGATGTCGGTGAACGCCGCTTCGGCGAGCGCCCGCAGCGCCTCGGGGGCGACCACCAGCATCTCCCGGCCAGCGATTGTTTCAACGCGCACGCCGCCATTAGCCAGTCCCGAGAGATCGAGCTTCCTGTACGCCGCCTCATCCTTGCCCAAGGGAAACAGCGGCGTGTGCTTGTACGGCGGGAGCGGAGTGGACGGGGGAGTGACGGGGGCGTTCATGGGAGTATCTGTATGGTTTCGGTCGTTTTAAGCTCGGCGCTATGACTGAACAGTCACCCTTTTCCCTACACATCTTTATCGCGGATGGCGATCCTGATGGATTACGCTTGATCGAACGCTCCGACTGAGACGGCAAGCACTAATATTTCCATCCTCATTCCCAGTCACCGCTTCCCGATCAATGCCTCCACCCGCCCGATGGTGCGCGCGACCATCACGTCATAGCCCGCGGCGTTGAGGTGCTTCTGCCGATCGCCGATCAGGTATTGTGGCTGTTCGCCCAGTCCGTGGCGCGGCCCGAGCAGCAACACCTTGATGCCCCGCGCGCGCAACTGTGCTGCGATCGCCTGCCGGCCGCTCTCCACCTTTGCGGCCGGAACGCCATCGCGCAGGTCGTTGACGCCGACCCACACGATCACAAGCTTCGTCCCCGCCGGCACCGCGGCGGCGCGCGAGGCGACGCCCGGCACGGTGTCGCCGGTCATGCCCTCGTTGACCACGCGCACGTCATAGCCCCTGGCGCGCAGCGCCCGTTCGAGCTTGGCGGGATAAGTCTCGGAGGACGACACGCCCTTGCCGGCGATGTTGCTGTCGCCAATCGCAACGATGGTGACCGGCTCGGCAACCGCGCCGCCCGCACCGACGAGCATCAGTCCACACACAAGCACAGCGCAGGTCAGGACGACGTTTCGGAATCGCATGCGTTCCCCCCGTCTCTCTCCGCCACCCGCACCGCCCCTGCGGGTCCGGCGCGATGATCCGCCCGGGCGCGGCCGCCGTCAAAGTCGCCGCCGTCACTAATAGTTTCCACCCCCGGCTCATGTCCGCAAATCCCCGACACCTCCCCGCCCAGGTCACCGGGCCCCTTCCTCAAGTCTTTCAGCCCGCCGCCGCCCTCCCAAGCCCCGGAACGCATCGGCCTCCCCGCGCATTGCCCCCGCAAAGACGCGGGCAGGAAGCCGCCCCGGGAGCACCCTCATGCAATACAAGCAACTCCATGAATCGCGGGACCGGCATGGTGAGGTCCAGCGCACCTTTGCCGTCGTGCTCGAGACCGGCGAGGAGGTAATGGCCTCGCTCAAGGACTTCGTCGCGCGCGAGAACGTGCGCACCGCGCAGTTCACCGCGATCGGCGCGTTCTCCGACGTCACGCTGCTCTATTTCGACTGGGACAGGAAAGCCTACCAGAAGATTCCGCTGCGCGAGCAGGTCGAGGTCGCGTCGCTGATCGGTGACGTAGCGGACGATCCCGATGGCCAGCCGACGCTGCACATCCACGTCACGGTCGGCACCCGCGACGGCAGCGCCAAGGCCGGCCATCTCGGCGAGGCGCATGTGCGGCCCACGCTCGAAGTCGTCCTCACCGAAAGCCCGGCGCATCTGCGCAAGGTGAAGGACAGGGAGACCGGCCTGGCCTTCATCCGCCCGGCGGCGTGAGTGAGCCGTCCGGGGACCGTCTTCTCACCCCAAAAACCCGCGCAGCCGCTGCGCGACCGATCGCGTCGCGCCCTTGTCGAGCCGCCCGATCCGCCGGTCGATCCGCGCCGGATCGATGCAGGCGATCTTGGCTGGCCGCACCACCGACGGGGCCGGCAGACCGGCGCGCTTCAGGTCGGCGATTGCAACATCAGCCGGCCACGGCTCGTTGCCGACACTCGTCACCATCGCCACCCAGATGACGCCGAGCGCCGCGAGCTTGCGGTTCGAGATCACCAGCGCGGGCCGGCGCTTTTCCGCCAGGCGGTCGGCATAAGGAAATGGGACGACGATGATATCGAACGGCTCGAAGCGCGTGCTCTCAGAGCTTGGCATAGGCCTTCTCGTCGGCCTCTCCGGCCCATTCCGAGAACGTGGCAAACGGATCGTCGCCTTCGCCGGCGGGCGCCTTGTCGAGCAGGATGCCCGCGTCGGTCACACGATAGCGCAGCGTGTCGCCGGCCTTGAGGCCGAGCCGTTCGCGCACCGCGCGCGGGATCACGGTCTGGCTCTTGACCGAGACCTTGGAGAAGGCCGTCGGCTTTTTCTGCCGGATGGTCATAGGCGGTAAGATAGCTTACCGTCTTACGCCGTTCAAACCCGTCCCGGCGCGCCCTGTGCCGCCGCCCCTCATCCTCCCCGCCACGCGCCGGATCGTCGCCTCGATGTCCTCGGCCCTGCCGCGGACCGGCCCCGGGCTGATCTCCTTGCCGGCCTTGGTCACCACATAGACGATCCGGGCGGTTCCGCCCCGCGCGCGTATGCTCCGGATCACGACATCGGCGAACTCGCTCCACGGGATGTCGACCGGGTCGCGGAAGCAGCGGCGGACGACGATCCCGCTCTCGGCGAGCGTGAGCGTCGGGCACCGGCGCACGATGGCAACCAGCGCAAAGAGGGCGAACGGCAGACCGACAGCGACCAGACACCAGCCCGTGATCGTGGGGGAAAACTCGAACCGCCCGAAATGCGACGAGCTGTAATGGAAACTGTCGTCGGTGATCCGGGCATAGCCGGCCAAGACCGCAAGGACGCAAAAGACCAATGTGATGGCCGCGCCGAAAATATTCGCCCTATAGACGATCGGCAGCTTGTCCTCTGTCATGGCAACAGCTCCCCCCAGAGCTTCCAGCGGAAGGTCTCACACCGTCCGCACCACGCGCGGCTTTCCTATCCTGCACTCCAGCGCCGCGCGGTCCCACTTCCCCAACTCCGCCGCCGCGTCGTAAGTCGACGCCAGAAATTCCATCAGCGCGGCGTCGGGGTCGCGCGCCGTTCGCATGTCCCCATAGGGCAGCAGGAACTCGCCCAAGTCCTTATGCCAGAACGCGGCCGCCGGCCTCACCCGCGCATCGGCAAAGCCTTCCGGCGCCGGATAGGCATATGAATAGAACGCCGCCTCCGTGTAAGGCGCGAGGCCGCCGCCCGGCCAGAAGCCGGCACTCGACACCTCGTGCGAATAGGCCTCACGCGCGACGTCGTCCGGCAGCGCCGGCACGCCGCCGGGATGGCGCGGCGCCCTGCGCCCGGAAATTCGCGTCACCGCGACGTCGAACGAGCCCCAGAAGAAATGCACCGGCGACGCCTTGCCGAGGAAGGCCGTCCTGAACTGCGACATCACCTCATGCGCGGCGGCGAGCACGCGCCAGAACCGGTTAGCGTAACCGGCGTCGTAGGACTTGTGCACCGTGTCGCGGTCGAACGGCACCGGATCGGCGACCTCGTTCGGCCGGGCAACGATCGCGACCGAGAGGCCGACCGAGGCGAGCGCATGCATCACCTCGGCGTAGAACTCGGCGACCGTGACCGGACGCAGCTTCACCTCGCGGGCAGGACCGTCGCTCGCCGTGATGCGCAGCACATGGGCGATGAAATCGAATTCGATCTCGAACGTGCGCGCGCCGTCCGGGATCGGTCCGGTGGTCAGGCCGCGCGCCGAGACATACAGCGTGACGTGCCACGAATGATTGAGCCACGGCGTCTTGGCGAGGCGGATCTTGCCGGCGATCTGCGTCCACAGATGCAGCGTCGCGGCGGTGTCCTTCCAGGCGCCGTAAGGCAGCGCAGGCCAGCGTTCGGTCGTCATGGCGCCAGTGTTTCAGGCCGCCGCCATGTCCTCAAGGGCGGCACGGCGGGAACCGGGACAGCGTCATTGACCGGCACAACCTGATCGCTTATGCGCAACGCTCCAACCCGCGGCTGAACCAGCATTACAATGCCCACACGTCCCTT
>CAZNTY010000556.1:0-5508 GCA_964576085.1 uncultured Undibacter sp.
TGTCGAAAGAAGCGCGCGTAATGAGCCCCGCCCAGCCATCGAACACAGCGACGAGGTCTAGCGCGATGACACCGCGGCGTTTGACGAGGTCACAGTAAATCCGCCCACAGGGACCGGCACCGACGAGATAGAGATCGCCACGGTTTTTTGGCCTTATCTGGTCAAGAAGCTCATTGTATCGTGTGGGAAAATGAACCGAAGCCTGGTCCGGCTTTTCTGCCAGGACGGCGAAATTCTGCTCCTCGGGAACGAGATGGGCGGTTACGTCGACATCGAAAATCGCCGCCAGCCGGCCGGCCACGACCTCGCGCGAAGTGATGACGGTCACGGAATCGACCTGGCTGATGATCCTGTAGATCAGGCCCCGCCTCACGAGGTCTTCGTTGACGTGGCCGGAAAAGAACCGTGTCCCGGGCGCCAGCTTCAGATGATCAAGATTGCGATAGAGACTCGCCAGGCCGGAAAAGGCGTTGGCCGTGTTCTCCTGCGTTTTTTCGATCGTCGTCAGCTCTTCGGCAGGATAATCGAGATTGATGCCGAGACAGTCTGCATTCTCGATTGCCCCCCCTAGGTCCATGGCTAAGCGACGCAGGGTGGAAAGGCGGAGCGACGCGTTGCCGAAGAGATACTTCAGCCGCCAGTGCATCATCTCGACGTCCGGATCGTAGAGAAAATCGAGGATGTGGCCGTCGCCGTCACCACATCTCACGAAAGACAAGCTTTCCCGCCGGTAAATGTGGTCGGAAATGATTTCGTAGAGCGTGTCCGCGCTCTCGATGCTCCTTCTTAATTGCGCTATCCGATTCATCGCATGATCATGTCCGCTGATCACTCATCTGGTGGCGCAAGCAGATCGCCCGAAACTTGCGCGTCCCAGAACGTCTCGAAAGAATCGATCCCTGAAGAATCGAACGGGTCCGGAAACTGCGTCCGGAGCGAGCTGTCATTTCGATAGCGAGTCTGCATAGCCTCCGTGATCTCGCGGCCGGAGCTGAAGAAACCCAGGGACCATGGCTGGTTGTACTCCGGCCGCGCGCGATCCTGGACCTCCGACTCATAGCCCGCCCAAAGCTGGCGCCTGCTTTCGGCCCGAACATCGTCAAGACCTTTAATGTCCTGTTCTGGGGACCCGACGAAGCGATAGAGACAAAGCGGCCGGCCGTCGATGAAATACTCGCTGCCGTTACGGTGCAGAACGCGCTCATGCAGGTTCCAGTCGGCGACACAGTAATTGGTCTCGCGCATCACCCGCACTCCGGGGAATAGCGCTGGCACCGGGTCGAACAGGCGCCGGCCGCTCGAGAAATCGCTCTGTCCGCCGGAAGGCTCTTGGAGGAGGCGGTCTGCCCACCAATTGGCGAATTGCACGCCCGTTTGCGAGTAACGAAGCGCGATAAGGCCGGCATCATAGGTGCCGCCGCGCAGGCAAGCGAGCTCGGCTTGGACGTCACGGCTCGGCCTCGTCAGCCGCGGGGTCAGAACAATGTCATGGAATTCGAGATATTCCATCAGTTCGTCGGGATAACTGAAAAGCCGGCTGTCGGGGTCGAGATAGATCAGCAGCCTCGGCTTGTAGCGCTCAAGCAGGCGCACCGCCGCCAGCCCTGCCATCGCCTGGCGCATATCGTCGGCGGTCCGGCCGAACAACCAGGGTGCTTTCGGCGTCGGCGCGATGTCGAGAACCGAGATCACGTTGTCAAAAATTCCCGCCAGAAAGGGAAATTGCTCGAGCTTCTCCGGACAACAAAGGACGAAAGGGATGTCAGGGAAAAAGTGCCTGACGCTGTCTCTCAAGACATGGGCCCGCGCGAAATGATGTCCAATACAGCTCGTGTAAAAGAGAATTTTAGGCTTTTCTTTCGTGACCGCCAATCTGCTCACTCCCTGGCTGATTTATATCATGGGCCCGGCGCATGGTCAGGCCAAGGTTCCGTCCCGCCGTTGACAGGCAATAGACGGCTGCCTATGAACGGCCCGAATATTTCCAGTTTCAGGCCCGATCCATGAAAGTCCGTAATTCGTTGAAATCGCTGCGCGCGCGGCATCGCGACAACCGGCTCGTGCGCCGCAAGGGCCGGCTTTACGTCATCAACAAGACCCAGCGCCGCTTCAAGGCCCGCCAGGGCTGACTGCCGCCGTTGTCGTCCGGTTGAGCCCGCTCGTGGCCTTTGTTTTGCCGCGAGGGCGGGATTAACCTTGCGCCATGCGCTGGCGATTCCTCCTCATCGGCGTGGTAGCGGCAGGCCTTGGCGCGTCATCCGCCGTTGCCGCCGACAGCAAGAACTGGATCGAGCCGCCGGCCAAGCTGCCGCAGGCGCAGCGCGGCGACCCCACCCGTAACCTCGACTTCCTGTTCGAGGCGCTCAAGATCGCGCCGGACGATGCCACCGCAAAAGCGGTCGAGCAGCGCATCTGGGCAAATTGGTTCGTCTCGCCGAGCGATACCGCCAATCTGCTGATGACCCGGGTGCGGACGGCGATCGAGGAGAAAGACCTCGATCTCGCGCTCAAGCTGCTCGACGCGCTCATCAAGATCAGGCCGGATTACGTCGAAGCCTGGAACCGGCGCGCCACCGTCTATTTCATGAAGAATGATTACGGCAAGTCACTTGCCGACCTCCGCGAAGTGCTCAAGCGTGAGCCGCGCCACTTCGGGGCCTTGTCCGGCCTCGGCATGATCCTGCAGGAGATCGGTGACGACCGTCACGCACTGGACGTCTATCGTCGTGCGCTGGACGTCTATCCCCGCATCGAGCGCATCCCGGAGCTGGTGAAGACGCTGCAGGAAAAGGTCGAAGGCCGGGACATCTAAAGCGTCTCAATCCCCGATTGCCGCATCGGATCCGACAAAGGCAATCCGCAGCATGTTGGTTGCGCCGGGCGTGCCGAGCGGCACGCCGGCGACCACAATCACCCGCTCGCCGGCCTTGGCGAAGCCTTCCTTGAACGCGATCCGCGATGCACGACTGACCATGTCGTCGAGGTCGTGCGCGTCTTCGGTGACGACGCAATGCACGCCCCAGACCAGCGACAGCCGCCGCCCGGTGGCGATGCTCGGCGACAGCGCGACGACCGGCGATCTCGGGCGCTCACGCGCCACGCGAAGGCCAGTCGAGCCGGACGAGGTCCAGCAGATGATGGCGGAAAGGTCGAGCGTTTCCGCAATCTGACGCGCCGCATCGGCGATGGCGTCGGCGCCGGTCGCCTCCGGCTCGGCGCGCTGCGCGGTGACGATCGAACGGTAAGTGGGGTCATGCTCGACCTCCTCGGCGATGCGGTTCATCATCGCCACCGCCTCGGTCGGATATTGTCCGGCCGCGGATTCCGCCGACAGCATTACCGCATCGGCACCCTCGAAGATCGCGGTGGCAACGTCCGATACTTCCGCACGGGTTGGCACCGGTGAGTTGATCATCGATTCCAGCATCTGCGTCGCCACCACCACCGGCTTGCCGGCCCAGCGGCCCTGACGTGTCATTTGTTTCTGGACGCCTGGCACCTTCTCGAGCGGCATTTCGACGCCGAGGTCGCCGCGCGCCACCATCAGCGCGTCGGCGAGATCCATGATCTCGCCGAGCCGAAGCACTGCCTGCGGCTTCTCGATCTTGGCCATCACCGCCGCGCGGCCGCGCGTGATCTTCTTGGCCTCCGCGATGTCTTCCGGCCGCTGAATGAAGGAGAGCGCCACCCAGTCGATACCGGCATCGAGCGCCGCTTCGAGATCGGAACGATCCTTCTCGGCGAGCGCCGAAAAGGGAATGGTTGAATCCGGCAGGCTGACGCCCTTTCGGTCCGACAGCCGCCCGCCGACCTCGACGCGCGGTGCGATGCGTTTCGGACCGGCCTCGAGCACCGTGAGCCGCACCTTGCCGTCGTCGAGCAGCAGCGTGTGGCCGGGCTGCACGGCGGCGAAAACCTCCGGATGTGGCAGCAGCACGCGTGTCTTGTCGCCGGGGGCGGTTTCGGCGTCGAGCACGAAAGTGTCGCCTTTGCCGAGTTGCGCCGAGCCGCCCAAAAAGGTGCCAAGCCGCAGCTTCGGCCCCTGAAGGTCGACCAGCACACCGATCGGCCGTTCATTCTCCTTTTCGAGCGCACGGATCATGCTGACCAGTTCGCGCATGCGGTCCTGGCTGGTGTGGCTCATATTGATCCGGAACACGTCGGCCCCGGCGTGGAACAACCGCGACAGCATCTCGGGATTGGCAGAGGCCGGTCCGAGCGTGGCGACGATCTTGGCGCGGCGCAGCCGTCTCATCGCTTGGGAGCCTCCTGCGGGGCGGGTCCGGTCGCGGCTGGCAGTCGCGCCGGCGGCCGTTCGGCGGTATCGGTGAGTTGCACCGTCCATGAGCGCTGCTCGCCGGTGTCCACCTCGAAGAATCCGGTGCGGTCATAGCCGCGGGCCAGGCAGTCCTCGTTGCCGCGAATGGTGAACTCCTTATCGCGTGAACACATGAAAGCCTGGCCCGACCACTCGCCGCCGCGGTCATAATCGACCGCATAGATGTAATAGTAACGCGCGACCAGCGCGCCACGCAGCAGAGTTTCGCACGAACGCGCTGAAATGTTCCACCAGCCTTCGGTAATCCAGCCCTCGCTGTCCTTATAGCCCAGGGCGACGCCGACCCGGCTGCCGGTGTTGTTGCAGAGGCGAAAATCCGCGTGCGCCGGACTGGCGAGTATCAGAAGCGCCGCGAACAGCGCTCCCGCGAGGACGCGGATAAAATGGACGGAAAAGCTGGCCCGGGTCACGTGTCTGACTGCGGTTGGTCGGTGATGTCGCGTGATAACCTAAGCCCTGTCAACCACGATGGCACGAAAGTCATTGACATTGGTGAAGGTTGGCCCGGTCATCAGCAGGTCGCCCACTGCCGTAAAGAATCCGGTCGAATCGTTGTCGGCAAGGGATGCGGCAGGATCGAGGCCGAGTGCGCGGGCGCGCTCCGCCGTGGCGCCGTCGGCAAAGGCCCCGGCGGGGTCCGTGCTCGCGCCGGCACCGCCGTCCGTGCCGTCGGTGTCGGCGGACAGCGCCGCAATGCTTCTGCTGCCATCGATCGCCAGCGCCAACGCCAGCGCATATTCCTGGTTCGGCCCGCCTTTGCCCTGGCCGCGGATCGTTACGGTGAGCTCGCCGCCGGACAGGATCACCGCGCGCCGGCCCTGGCCAGCCAGTTCGCGCGCGAGCCTGCCGTGCGCGGTAGCTACCTCGCGCGCCTCGCCCTCAACCTGATCACCGAGCAGGATGGCCTCATAGCCGGCGGCCTCGATTATCCGTTGCGCCGCGGCGAGCGCATCAGCCGGGCGAGCGGCGATGGTGAAGCGGGTGCTGTCGAAAATCCCGTCGCCCGGCTTCGGCGTCTCGTTTGCCGGATCGTTCAACGCCCGCGTGACAGCCTCCGGCAGGTCGAGCCGATAGCGCGCCACGATGCTGCGGGCATCGGCGAGGGTGGTCGGGTCGGGCACCGTCGGCCCCGATCCGATCGCGGAAGGCTCGTCGCGCGGCACATCGGA
>CAZNTY010000557.1:0-3184 GCA_964576085.1 uncultured Undibacter sp.
CACGCAGGCCACGTTGGCGCGCGCCAAACCGGGCGACCCGCGCGTCGCCGAGCGGTTCGAGCTTTACGTGTGTGGCGTCGAGCTGGCCAATGCGTTCGGCGAGCTCACCGATCCGGCCGAGCAGCGCCGCCGTTTCGTTGCCGCGATGGACGAGAAGGAGCGCATCTACGGCGAACGCTATCCGCTCGACGAGGAGTTTCTGGCCGCGCTCGCCGAGATGCCGTCGGCGTCCGGCATTGCGCTCGGCCTCGACCGGCTGGTGATGCTGGCGACCGGCGCGCAGCGCATTGAACAGGTGCTATGGAGCGCGGTCGCCGATCAACAGTGAGACACGCGCAGCGAGGACAAGCATGAAGGAAACGCCGATCCACACAATTGCGCAGCTCGTCGCGCGCGGCCTCGCCAGGCCCGAGGCAAAGGCCGAGCTGGAGCAGGTCGCCGCGCGCTACGCGGTGACGATCCCGCCAGCACTCGCGGCGATGATCGATCGCGCGGACCCCGCCGACCCGATCGCACGCCAGTTCGTTCCCGACGCGCGCGAGCTTGAGACGGCGCTGGGCGAGAATGCCGATCCGATCGGCGATGACGCGCACAGCCCGGTCGAAGGCATCGTGCATCGCTATCCCGACCGCGTGCTGCTCAAGCTCGTTCACGTCTGTGCGGTCTATTGCCGCTTCTGCTTCCGCCGCGAGATGGTCGGCCCCGGCAAGCCGAATGCGCTGTCGCCGGCGGCGCTCGCGCGCGCGCTCGCCTACATTCGCGCGCACGATGAAGTCTGGGAAGTGATCCTCACCGGCGGTGATCCGCTGGTGCTGTCGCCGCGACGGCTGCGCGCGGTCATGGACGCGCTCGGCAAAATCGACCACGTCAAGGTGGTGCGCATCCATACCCGCGTGCCGATTGCCGATCCCTCACGCATCACGGCCGAGCTGGTGCGGGCGATGCGGACGAAGGGCAAGGCGGTCTATGTCGCGATCCACGTCAACCATGCACGCGAACTGACGCCGCAGGCGCGCGCCGCCTGCGCGCGGATGGCTGACGCCGGTCTGCCGCTGCTCGCGCAGACGGTGCTGCTCGCTGGCGTCAACGATACCGAAACCGCACTCAGTGAACTGATGCGGGCCCTGGTCGAGTGCCGGATCAAGCCGTACTATCTGCATCACGGCGATCTTGCGCCCGGCACGCGCCATCTGCGTACCGACATCGCGCGCGGGCAGGCGCTGATGCGAACGCTGCGCGGGCGCTATTCGGGATTGTGTCAGCCGACTTACGTGCTCGATATTCCCGGCGGCCACGGCAAGTCGCCGCTCGGGCCAAACTATATCGAGGCACTGTCGGGAAACCGCTATCGCATCGCCGACTATGAAGGCGGCGAGCACATTTATCCGCCGGCCTGAGCGTCAGTGACGGATCAGGTGAATTGACTGGGCGGGATGCACCGCCAGAAAGTCCACCAGCGCGGCGGCAATGGCGAGCGCGGCAAAGCCGATGAAGACGACGGCAATCACCGCATGCCAAACGAACAAGACGTCGCGCCGCAGCATCGAAGCCACATTCCTGCCCTTCATCATGGTCTGACGCTCCGGATGGGACACGCAAGACAACACAGAATAACCCGCAAGGACTCGTCCAACCCGTAATTTGTGCGTTAATAACGCCTGGACAACGCGCAAACCAGCGCATGGCTGTCATGCCGGACGTTCGGAGGGCGCGGCAGATTGGCGCGTCTTGGGATGGAACCTGCCGTAAAATGGCGGACAGGGCCGGCTTCAGCGGCTGAGCGCCAGACTCCCGGAATAGTCGGACACTGCGCCGCCAAGCGGAACGCGGCGGGCGTGGTCATCCGCTCCGACGACGCGCCGGGCCAGCAGATGGGCGAAAACCGCGAGAGCGCTTCCCGCCAGCACGTCGCTGAAATAATGCGCGCCTTCCGTGATCGTGCCGCCGAGCATGGCCCCATCCACGACCAGAAGCACGAGGAAGAGGGGTGTATATCGCCGCAGCGTCAGCGGTGTGAGCACCGCGACGGCCGCATGGAACGACGGGAACGTGGCGATGCCTCCGGGCGCGTCGTTCAACGACAGCGGCCCGGCCTCCCGCAGCAGCATGAGATGGTGAACCGGCGTGGCGCCAGTGAAGCGCAAATTGCTAAACGCCCCGAGATCGGCCGAGACGATCGGGCCGCCCGCGGGCAGCAACGTCGACACCACGATCGTGACGACGAGCGTGAGCACGAAAGCCAGAAGATAGGCGCGGACATCGCCGAGCCGGCTCGCGAGCGCCAGCACGATGACGGGCAAGCCGATTTGCAGCGACATGCCGTCGTAGGCGACGTGGAGCGCCTTCTGGATGGCGGGGTGACCATCGACCCAGTGCACGGTCTTCAACCAGTTCAGGCCGAGCGCAGCGTCGATGTTTCCAAAAAGCCGGTCCTGGAGCGGGAACGCGAAGCGTTGCGAGGCATAGGCCACGATGATGGACGACAGGCAGGTGATCACCAGGCACAAAATTCCGAACAGAAGGATCTGGACGGACTGAACGATGCGCGTGCGCGGCACGAACTGGCTGACGAGGTCGAGCGCCACGACACATGCGACCAGCGGAATGATGTTGGGAAGAACCGTAAAGGTGAAATTCGTCAGGGCGGGGATGATCGCAGCCGCCGCCACCAGGCCGATGACGAGAAAGCCGGTCGGGCCGGCGATCGCGCTGTCGTGCGATTGCAGAATGACGCCGCGGTGCCGGCCGACAAGCCGCCGAAACGATTCCATCGTGACGCGTCCCCAATGCGGCCGGTCTGGACAGCCCGCGTCTCCCGGCGGGCTTGCCGGATCGGCCGACGGCCAGGTGCCGTCGCCGGCGCACTATAGGAACCACCCGCCAAGGAGCGGTGTGCTCAACCGCTAAAGGTCGAGCCGGTTTGTTAAGGTGTTGTTTGCCTTGAACGGCCGGCACTGGCGCGCCCTACGGGAATCGAACCCGTGTTTCCGCCGTGAAAGGGCGGCGTCCTAGACCGCTAGACGAAGGGCGCGTGCGCGGCTGTCTGTGAGGCCGCGACGTATAGAGAGCTAATCCGCGGGCGGCAAGCCGCCAGACACCTAAGCAGCCAAGCCCGCGAAGCTTACCACTTACCGGTGTTGGGCATCGATTTCCACGGCTCCTGCGGCGGCAGCGGCGCACCCTT
>CAZNTY010000558.1:0-6616 GCA_964576085.1 uncultured Undibacter sp.
TACTGCGTGAAGATGTCGAAGATGAACCAGGGGAAGCCGCGCTGGTAGGTGCGCGCCTTGGCGAGCGTCGACATGTCGGGCGGCGCGACGCCGCCGTTCGCCGCCTTGGCGGCGAGTTCGTTCGGGAACGGCGCCGGGAAATGGTCGGCGGGACGGCCGGCGCGCTCGACCGGCTGGCCGGAATCGTCGAGGCTGGGGATCTTGTACTCGGCGGCCAGCGCCTCGACCTGCCCGGTCGTGAAGCCCGGACCACCGGCGTCGGCGAGATTGCGAAACGACAGCAGGTTCAGCGAATGGCAGCTCGAGCAGACTTCCTTGTAGATCTTGAAGCCGCGCTGAAGCTGCGCCTCGTCATATTTGCCGAACGGGCCGGCGAACGACCACGACTGCTGCGGCGGCGGCACCTGATGCTCCTGTGCCGAAACGGCAACCGGTGCGGCGAGCGCCATGGCGAGAGCGAGGATCGAAAGGCTGCGATGCATGGTCATGTCCCTCACGCCCCGCTGCGGACCGGTGGCGGCGCAGAGGCGCCGAGCGGCACATCCCCGCGCAGGACCGAGTCCGCGATGGAGTTCGGCAGCGGCTTGGTTTTCTCGAAGAAGCCGAGCAGAGGCAGGATGATGAGGAAGAAGGCGAAGTAATACACCGTGAGGATGCGCGACAGGATCACGTAAACGCCCTCGGGCGGCTTGGAGCCAAGATAGCCGAGCCCGACCGCGGCGATCACGAACAGCCAGAAGAACTGCCGATACATCGGCCGATAGCGCGCCGAGCGCACCCTCGAGGTGTCGAGCCAGGGCATGAAAGCGAGGATCAGGATCGAAGCGAACAGCGCGATGACGCCGATCAGCTTGTTCGGAATCGAGCGCAGGATCGCGTAGAACGGCAGGTAATACCATTCGGGCACGATCTCGGCCGGCGTCACCGCCGGGTTCGCCGGGATGTAGTTGTCGGCATGGCCGAGGAAGTTCGGCACGTAGAACACGAACCAGGCGAACAGGATGCAGAACACCGCCATCAGGAAGCTGTCCTTCACCGTGGCGTAGGGCGTAAAGGCGACGGTGTCCTTCTCGGTCCTCGGCTCGATGCCGGTCGGGTTGTTCTGGCCGACGACATGCAAAGCCCAGACGTGCAGCACGACGACGCCGGCGATCACGAACGGCAGCAGATAGTGCAGCGAATAGAAGCGGTTGAGCGTCGGGTTGCCGACCGCATAGCCGCCCCACAGCCAGGTCACGATCGGATCGCCGACCAGTGGGATCGCCGAGAACAGGTTGGTGATGACGGTGGCAGCCCAGAAGCTCATCTGCCCCCACGGCAGCACGTAGCCCATGAAGCCGGTCGCCATCATCAGCAAGTAGAGGATGACGCCGAGTATCCAGAGCACTTCGCGCGGCTCCTTGTAGGAGCCGTAATACATGCCGCGGAACATGTGGATGTAGACCGCGAGGAAGAACATCGATGCGCCGTTGGCATGCAAGTAACGGAGAAGCCAACCGTAGTTGACGTCGCGCATGATGCCTTCGACCGAATTGAAGGCCATGTCGACGTGCGGCGTGTAATGCATCGCCAGCACGACGCCGGTGATGATCTGCACGCCCAGCATGAAGGAGAGGATGCCGCCGAACGTCCACCAGTAATTGAGGTTGCGCGGCGTCGGGTAGACGACGAACGAGGAATAGACGAGGCCGGCGATCGGCAGGCGGCGCTCCAGCCACTTCATGAAGCCATTTTGCGGCTGGTAGGCGGAATGTGCGCTCATGCTCGAACCTTGCTGCTTCTTGTCCGTTCAGCCGATCTGAATCTTGCTGTCGGAAACGAATTTGTACGGCGGGAGATAAAGATTTTTCGGCGCCGGTCCTTTGCGGATACGGCCGGCCGAATCGTATTGCGAGCCGTGGCAGGGGCAGAACCAGCCGTCATACTCGCCCTGATGCGCGAGCGGAATGCAGCCGAGGTGCGTGCAGATGCCGATGACGACGAGCCACTGCTCGTGACCGGGCTGCACCCGCTTGCTGTCGGGCTCGGGATCCGGCAGCGAATTCACATCGACGTCCTTGGCGAGCTGGATGTCATGCGCGGTGCGATGGAAGATGAAGATCGGCTTCGAGCGCCAGAACACCTTGATGATCTGGCCTTCGGCGATCGGCGCAAGATCGACCTCGATCGGCGCGCCGGCCGCAATGGTCGAGGCATCCGGGTTCATCTGCGAGATCAGCGGCACCAGGGTAGCTGCCGCGCCGACCGCGCCGACCGCGCCGGTGGCAATGTAGAGAAAATCGCGGCGTGTATGGTCCGCCGAAGACACGGTCGTCACGTCCTGGTCCTCTCCCCCGGTGTTTAATAGAACCACCCGCAGCTTCAAAGCCGGCAGGACGTCGCGTCCCGCGGCGGCGGATAGACCGGTTGCGGCAGTCCTGCCGAAGCAGGACGGCGCGACGGTGCCGGTTTATTGGCACCCTTGCGGTGTAAGCGCAAGCCCGCTATCGGCCAAAAAGGCCGGCATCCCCATAGGTTGCGGGTGATTTCCCAAGACTTCTAAACTTGCCGCCGCCTCATAAGACATTCGTCCGACAGGCTTTATGATCCGGATCGCCCTTTATCAGCCCGACATCGCCCAGAATACCGGGACCATCCTGCGACTTTGTGCCTGCTTCGGGATCGAGGCCCACATCATCGAGCCGGCCGGTTTCCCTGCGACGGACCGGGCTTTCCGTCGCGCCGGAATGGACTATCTCGACCAGGTGACGATCGTGCGCCATCTCGACTGGCCGGCCTTCGAACGCTGGCGCGCCGAAGCCACCGCGCGGCTCCTGCTGTTCACCACCGCCGGGGCGACGTCCTACCTCGATTTCGGCTACCGCGACGGCGACGTGCTGCTGTTCGGCCGCGAGAGCGCCGGGGTGCCGGACGCGGTTCACCGGACCGCCGACGCCCGCCTGCTGATTCCGATGCGGGCGGGGTTGCGCTCGCTCAACGTGGCGATGGCGGCGGCCATGGCGGTGGGCGAAGCGTTGCGGCAGACCTCTCCTACCCCCGTCGTCACCGGGCCGCCGCCATAAACGCGTTCACGCGCGCCTTTCGACGCGCTATGGCGGGCAGCCCCGGCGATCCCGCTTAGTTGAAATGCTGTAACCTTCAGGATCGCGGGACATCGGCGAAGGGAAGTACCGCCGTTCTTCGAATGGCCATGTCGGGCGATGACAAAGTGAAATGATGATGACGCTCGATGAACAAAAGACAAAGGCGCGCGCGTGGTTCGAAGCGCTGCGCGATGACATCTGTGCGGCGTTCGAGATGCTGGAGGATGACGCGCCCGCCGACGGCAGGCCCGGCCGCTTCTTGCGCACGCCGTGGCAACGAAAAGATCGCTCCGGAGAAGGAGGCGGCGGAGTGATGGCGATGCTGCACGGCCGCCTGTTCGAAAAAGCGGGGGTGCACTGCTCGACCGTGTACGGCGAATTCGCGTCCGAATTTCGCAAAGACATTCCTGGCGCCGAAACCGATCCGCGGTTCTGGGCCTCCGGCATCTCGCTGATCGTGCACCCGCGCAATCCTCATGTCCCCGCGGTTCATATGAACACGCGCTTCGTCGTCACGACGAAGGCATGGTTCGGCGGCGGCGCCGACCTCACGCCGATGCTGGATGCGCGTCGCACCCAGGACGACCCCGACACCCTCGCCTTCCACGCCGCGATGAAGACGGCCTGCAACGCACATCACGCCGTCGCGCCCTACGAGAAATTCAAAAAGTGGTGCGACGACTATTTCTTCCTTAAGCACCGCAACGAGCCGCGCGGCATCGGCGGCATTTTTTTCGATTATCTCGAAGGTGACCGGGACGCGACCTTCGCCTTCATCCAGGACGTCGGCCGTGCCTTCCTCGGCATCTATCCGCGGCTGGTGCGCGCGAATTTCGCTACGCCATGGAGCGAGGCGGAGCGCGAGGAGCAACTGGCGCGGCGCGGCCGCTATGTCGAGTTCAATTTGCTCTACGATCGGGGCACGATCTTCGGTCTCAAAACCGGAGGCAACGTCGAATCGATCCTGTCTTCACTGCCGCCGGTGGTGAAGTGGCGGTAACCCATGGAGGCGAGAAGCGGGAGCTTGTTTCGGATAAGATCATGCGGCGCCTAAAGTGAGCTCAGTGCACCAACGATCAGCACGAACCCGCCGACAAGCACCACCGCGTCGAGGATCGCGGTGTGGAAGTGCACCGGCACGCGGGCAAGGAACATCCGTGCCATGAATGGGCCCGGGATCGCCAGAGCGCCGACCAGCAAGGCGAATGCGATCACCTGCCGCGTGACCGCGCCGTTGAGACCGAACACCGACACCTTGACGATCCCGACCATGATCGACACCACCGCGTCGGTCGCAATCACGGCGGCGCCCTCAAGCCCGGCCGCCATCAAGAGCGACAGCATCACCACGCCGGACCCTGCGGTGCCGCCGACCAGCACGCCGTAGCCAAACGCGCCGAGCGCAAGGCCGGCGTCGTTGAAACGCGCGCCGTGATACTTCAGCAGGCGGCGCAGCGGCACACTGAGGACGAGCATGCCGCCGATGACGATGGCAGCGCCTGCGCCGGTGAGGCGCGTATAGCCCCAGGCGCCGAGGATGCAGGTCGGCACCGCGGCTAGCACGGCGATCGCCGCGCGGCGCCAGTCGGCATGCACGCGATAGGCCGCGACGCGGCTGGCATTGGAGAATAAGGCGGAGATCGCGATGATCGGTACCACCGGCGCCGGGCCGATCATCGGCACCAGGACCAGCGGCAGCAGCGCGCCGCTGCCGTAACCGGCGATACCGCCGATGAAGTTGGCGGTGAGCGCGACCACGCCCACCATGACCAACTGCCAGACCGAGATGTCGGAGAAGCCCGCGAGGAGACTCATAATCTTTTCTATTGATACCGCGAAAACGGCGCGGTCGCTAAAGGTCCGAGTTATGGAGAGAGGGCTCGCCCGTTTTTCACCGACGATCGCCATATCGGTCCGAGCGGCATTATCGCGATTCTGGCGATCCGGCGAAGCAGGGATACGGTGAACGACTAGTCCGCGCTCGGCAGGCGGCGCACTGTGAATTCGATCCGGTCGCCGGGCAGTTCACGCCAGCTCTCGATCGCGGTCATGTAGGCGGGTTTGGGGTAGCGCGCGAAAAGCTCGCGCGCCTTGGCGCGCGCGGCCTCGCGTGGCAGCGTGAAGGTGACGCGGCGAAAGACATCGCGACGCCCGAGCTTGCGGGCGTCGCGCACCTGCGCGGCGCGCTTCGCAAGCTGGGCCGGTCGCATACGGACAACCATGCCAACAATCTAGGCTTTCGCCGCGGCCGCCGCGATAGCATCAAGATCGTCTTTTGCCGAGGGGAACCCGGCTGAGATCCAGGCTTCCTCTGCCGTCCGCAATGATTCTCCGAGCACCGGCCCCGGGGCCACTCCGCGCGCCATCAGGTCCGTGGCCCTGATCGGGAAAACCGGCGGCGTCCAGCGTCGCGGCAGGGTCGCGAGCGTCTGCCAGCCGGGCGCGGTCGGGCCAGCGCCGGACCTGGCCCAGGCCAGCAGCATCCGGTTGGTGAAGTCGGCGGCGCCGAGCCGATAGAGCAAAGCACGCCGCTGTTGCTCGTCGAGCGCTGGCGACGCTCGCCGCCAGCCCTGCGCCATTGCCGACAGGGCGGCGTGCTCCGCGTTGGAAAGCCGCAGCCTGCGCCAGAGCCGCTCCGCATCTTCTTCGACGAGCACCGCGAGCGCGGCGAGGCGCCTCATGGGATCGGCCGGCAGCGACAACGCAGCCTCGACCGCTGCCATCGCGGAAAAGTTCACCACGTTCGGGACGGCGGCAAGCAACGGCCCGAGCAGTCCGGCGTCGGTCATCGCCTGAAGCACTGGCGCCGCGCGCTGCGCCACCAGCAGCTTGAGAATTTCCACCCGCACCCGCTCGCGCGAGAGCTGCTCGAGCCCGGCGCGCGCCTCGATGCAGGCGTGCAGGCCGTCGGCATCGAGCGCACCTTCGCCATAGGCGGCATGGAAGCGGAAAAAACGCAGGATGCGCAGATAATCTTCCCGGATGCGCATCGCCGGGGAGCCGATGAAGCGGAGCTTGCGCCGCGCGATGTCGGCCAGTCCGCCGACATAATCGTAGATCGTGCCGTCGCGGGTGGCCGACAGCGCGTTCACGGTGAAGTCGCGCCGCTTCGCATCCGCTTTCCAGTCGCGCCCGAACGCCACTGTAGCGTGGCGGCCGTCGGTGTCGACGTCCTGCCGCAGCGTCGTGACCTCGAACGGCACGCTGTCGATCACCACCGTGACGGTGCCGTGCTCGATCCCGGTCGGCACCGAATTGAAGCGTGCCGCCTTCGCGCGCCGCACGACTTCCTCGGGCAATGCCGTCGTCGCCAGATCAATCTCGGCAACCGGCGCATTCAGGAGCGCGTTCCGTACCGCGCCGCCGACGACGCGCGCCTCCTCGCCATCGCGGTGGAGCATGGCCATGAGTCGCGCCAGAACGCCCTCGCGCAGCCACGCGGCGTCCTTGAGGAGGGCGTGTGCCCCGCTCATCGCGTCCGCCCCGGCACGAACTTGCCGTCCTCGACATGCGCCGGCTCATAGGTGGAGCCG
>CAZNTY010000559.1:0-1510 GCA_964576085.1 uncultured Undibacter sp.
TCGGCCGCGTTCTTCCTGTTCGGAACCGGCTTTGGCGTATGGTTCGTCCACATTCCGATCGTGAAGGCGCGTCTGGCCATCGAGCATGGCGTTCTTGGCCTTGCGCTGCTCACCATCGGCCTCGGCTCGGTCATCGCCCAGCCCCTGGCCGGCTATGCGATCAGCCGAGTCGGGTCTCGCCCGGCCACGATCGTCCTCTTCCTCGTCTTTGTCGCGACCTTTGCCGCACCGATCCTCGCGCCGACATTGCCAATGTTGTTTGCCGCCGCCCTGCTTCTCGGCCTGGCTGCCGGCGCCCTTAACGTTGCGGTCAACACGCAGGCATCCGAGGTCGAGGCCGCGCGCGGCAAGCCGACGATGTCATCGTTTCACGGCTGCTTCAGCTTGGGCGGATTCGCTGGGGCGCTTCTCGGCGGCTACGCCATTTCGCTGGGCTACTCCGACGGCCGCGGCGCACTGGTCATCGCCGGGGCAATGTTCGTGATGGCCGTCGTCATCTGCTTTGGGCTCCCGGCTAGCCGCCCGACAGTATCCGCAGGCGACAAAGGCCCTGCTTTCGCGCTGCCCACCAGCGCAATTCTCAGCCTCGCCGGCCTCGCCTTTATCTGCAACGCGCTCGAAGGTTCCGTAAACGACTGGAGCGCACTCTATCTCGCGACAGTGCGCGGCCTCGACCAGGCAGCCGCAGGAACGGGCTTTGCGGCGTTCTCTGCCACGATGGCAGCCTGCCGCCTGTTGGGCGGTCCAGTCGTAGCGCGCATCGGCGAGCGCGCCCTCCTCGTGTATGGCGGTCTCCTCGCAACAGCCGGCTTCGCGTTCGTTACGCTGGCCCCATGGAATTCACTGACCCCGGCTGGATTCGTTTTGATTGCCGTCGGCCTGGCGAACACGTTGCCCATCATCATCAGCCTCGGCGCCCGCGCGCCCGGCGCCGCCCCCAGCATCAATGTCGCCGCGGTAGCGACGGCCGCACTCGTCGGCTTCCTCCTCGGTCCGCCGATCATTGGCTTCACGGCGCAGTGGCTGGGCCTCGGCGTCGCCATCGCAATGCTCACCGTACCGGCCCTGATCGTGTCGGTCGGCGCGTCGTTGCGGCACTGGCAACCCGCGACCTGACAATCGTTTGCAGCGATTGCAGCCACGACTCCCCTCACCTACTCTCCACCTCCATTTTCTCCGAGGCTGGTACTCACCTCCATGACATCGCCGATGCCGGGCCAGGCGTCACCCGACACCACGCGCGTCCTCCGCGCCCGGATCGCCGTGTCCCTCACCTTCATGGTCATGGGCACCGGAGCAGGCCTCTGGGGCGTGCACATTCCCATTGTCGCCGAGCGGCTCGGCCTGCCGCCCGCCACTATCGGACTGGCCCTGCTTAGCGCCGCAACCGGTGCTGTGCTGAGCATGCCCATCACCGGCGCGGCGCTTACGCGTCTGTCGTCGCGCCCGCCGACCGCTGCGCTATGCCTCGCGTTCGCGTTCCTGACTCCATTCCCGATCGTCGCGCCAT
>CAZNTY010000560.1:0-4414 GCA_964576085.1 uncultured Undibacter sp.
AGGCCGCGCGGCCGGCGATCGGCCGCGACGACAAGGCGGCGCGATCGGCGCACGAGCTCGAACACAAAGCGGCGTTCGACGCTTATGTGCGCGCCGGCGAGACCGCCGGCCTGCGCGCGCTCGAAGGCAAGGCGATGTCGATCGGCTCGAACCAGGACGGCGGCTATCTGGTGCCGGCCGAGGTCGAGACCGAGATCGGCCGCCGGCTCGCGGCGCTCTCGCCGCGCCGCTCGCTCGCCTCGGTGCGCACCAACTCGTCCAGCGTCTACAAGAAGCCGTTCATGAAGGCCGGGCCGGCGACCGGCTGGGTCGGCGAGACCGACGCGCGCACGCAGACGACGTCGCCCCAGCTCGACGAGCTGTCGTTTCCGGCGATGGAGCTCTACGCCATGCCGGCGGCCACCGCGACGCTGCTCGAGGATTCGGCGGTCAACATCGACGAATGGATCGCGGCGGAGGTCGAGCAGGCCTTCGCCGAGCAGGAGGGCGCCGCCTTCGTCACCGGTGACGGCAGCAACAAGCCGACCGGCTTCCTGCACGCCACCACCGTCGCCGAAGCGTCCTGGACCTGGGGCAAGCTCGGCTTCGTGATCTCCGGCGCCGACGGCGCGTTCCCGGAGGACGCGCCGACCGATCCGCTGATCGACCTGGTCTACGCGCTCAAGGCCGGCTACCGGCAGAACGGCGCCTTCGTGATGAACCGCAAGACGCAGAGCGCGATCAGGAAGCTCAAGGACGAGGACGGCAATTATCTGTGGACGCCGCCCGCGCAGGCCGGCGGCCGCGCCGCGCTGATGAGCTTTCCCGTGGTGGAGGCCGAGGACATGCCGGACCTCGCCGCCGACAGCTTCTCGGTGGCGTTCGGCGACTTCAACCGCGGCTACCTGATCGTCGACCGCGCCGGCGTCAGCGTGCTGCGCGATCCCTACACCGCGAAGCCCTACGTGCTGTTCTACACGACCAAGCGCGTCGGCGGCGGCGTGCAGGACTTCGACGCCATCAAGCTGCTGAAGTTCGCGGACGCGTAAACGTCGTCACGGCCCTGTCCCGTCGCCGGGGCAGGGCCTGACCGTCCGGTTCGGCTTCAGTGCAGCCAGAGCGTATTCACGAAAACGACGGCCGTGATCGCCAGGCCGAGGAAGAACGCCCCGACGATGGCCGGTCCGGTCATGCACACGTTGTCGAACGAAGACTGCGCGTGTTGCGCCATGCTCGCCTCCCTTGATGCAGTGCCGATGAAAAAGGGTACGAACGTGGAAAAAGCATACGCCTCTGCGGGACGGCCCGCACGCTGCGCTGCGGAAACTCAAGGAATGACGGGACTGCCGAGCCTCGCCGCTTCCTGCTCGATCCATTTGCGGTAGAGCGTGATCGGCGTGACGCCGGTGAGGCCGCCGCAGCCGGCGCTCATGTTCGGGCCGGTCGACCAGCTCACGACACCAACGAGGGCGGTGCCCTCATAAACCGGCGCGCCGCTGTCGCCGGTGCAGGCGCCGAGACCGGGCGTGCTGCCGCCAGTCGCCGGATCGACCAGGCGGATCTGCAGATTGCCGGGCCTGCCGATGGCGACGAGCTGCGCGGCGCGCAGCGTGCCGCCGGTCTTGCCGTCGCCGCGCACGGCGAGGCCATAGCCGGTCACGGTGTAGCGATCGCCCGGCTGCGGCCTGCGCTCGGCGCGGTCGAGCGTCGCCGGGATGATGTCGGGCGGCAGCGGCTTCGCGAGCTTCAGCACCGCGACATCGGCGGTGGCGCGGTGATTGAGCAATGTTTGCAGGTTGAAATTCGGATGCCGCGCGACCTGCCGCACGTCGAGCAGGGTCGGCCGGTGCGCGGCGTCGAACTCCACCAGCTTGTAGTCGGCGCCGGGCTGCACGCAGTGCGCAGCCGTGAGCACCAGGTCGCGCGCGATCGCCGCGCCGGTGCAGAACGTGCCGCCCGAGCCGACGATCATCACCGCGTGGCGGCCCTGCATCAGCGCCACCGGCGCGTTGCCGGTGATGGCCGAGGCGGGTGAGGCCGACAGCATGACGAGAATTGCGGACAAGACTCGGGCGCGACGCATGCACCCGGAGGATAGCATATGAGCTCCATTTTAATGACTGCGCCGGCGATCGAGCCGGTCTCGCTCGCCGAGGCCAAGGCGTTCCTGCGCGTCGAGCACGACGACGATGACGGCGTCATCACGCCGCTCATCGCATCGGCGCGGCTCTACGTCGAGGCACAGACGCGGCGCGCGCTGGTCACGCAGCAATGGCGTCTGACGCTGGACGCCTGGCCGCGCTCGGGCCGCATCGCGGTGCGGCCGGCGCCGCTGCAATCGCTCGACGCGGTCAACGTCTATGATGATGAAGACATCGCGCACGCGGTCGATGTCACCGCGTTCGTGCTCGATGCTGCAGGCTCCAACCTGGCTTTTGCACCCTGGGCATTGCCGCAGCCGTCGCGCCGCGCCGCCGGCATCGCGCTCGACATTACGGCCGGCTATGGCGATGCCGCGATCGACGTGCCGGAGCCGCTGCGCCAGGCGATCCGGCTGCTGACCGCGCATTGGTACGACAACCGCGGCCTGGCCGTGCCGGGCGCGACGATCGCCACGCTGCCGGCGACCGTCCCGGCGCTGCTTTCGCCCTATCGCATGGTGGCGCTGTGATCGCCGCAGGTGATCTCGACCGCCGGCTGGTGCTGGAGGCGCCGGTCGAAACCGATGACGGCGCCGGCGGCGTCACGCGCAGCTACGAGACGGTCACGATGCTGTGGGCGCAGGTCACGCCGGCGCGCGCACGGTCCGCCGTCGCGGCCGACAGCCTGGCCGCGCTGGTCACTCATTCGATCGTGATCCGCGCGCCGCGCGCCATCACCACGCTGCATCGTTTCCGCGACGGCGCGCGCATCTTCCGCATCGTCGCGTTCCGCGACAGCGCCGACCGCCGCTTCCTCGAGATCGACGCCGAGGAGCGACTTTAGCTCCGTCATCCTGAGGCGCCCGCGCGCAGCGCGGGCCTCGAAGGATGTACGGCCACCTCATAAGCAAATGGGCCGTCGCCCTTCGAGGCTCGGCGGCTTTCGCCGCCTCGCACCTCAGGGTGACGGACCAAATTCGGAGCTGTGATGCCGACTGCTGCCTCTGCTGCGCTGCGCGCCGCCGTGCACGCCGCGCTGATCGATGATTCCGCGCTCACGGCGCTGCTCGGCGGTCCGAAGGTCTATGACGAGCCGCCGCGCGCCGCGGCATTCCCCTATGTGACGCTCGGGGAGGCGCGCGTGACTGATTTCTCCGCCGGCTCGGACGGCAGCGAGGAGCACCAGCTCGTGCTGCACGCCTGGTCGCGGCAGGGCGGGCACCAGGAGGCTCACGTAATCGCCGGCGCGCTGCTCGCGGCGCTCGACGACGCACCGCTGACGCTCGCCGGTCATCATCTGGTCAATTTCCGCTTCGCGGTCGCCGACGTGCGGCGCGAGCCGGACGGCCACACCTATCACGCGCTGGTGCGCTTCCGCGCGGTCACCGAGCCCGTTTAATCACGAGGACAAAAATGTCAGCCCAGAAAGGCAAGGACCTGCTCATCAAGATCGACGGCGGCGAGGGCGGCTTCGCCACGGTCGCCGGCCTTCGCACACGGCGGCTCGCCTTCAACGCCGAGACCGTCGACATCACGCATGCCGAGAGCGCCAACCGCTGGCGCGAACTGCTCGACGGCGCCGGCGTCAAGCGCGCCTCGGTGTCCGGGCGCGGCCTGTTCAAGGATGCCGCGTCCGACGAACTGATCCGCGCGACGTTCTTCGATGGCGCGGTGAAGGACTACCAGATCGTCATTCCCGATTTCGGCGTCGTTGAGGGTGCGTTCCAGATCACGTCGCTCGAATTTGCCGGCGAGCACAACGGCGAGGTCACCTTCGACCTGTCGCTGGAGTCAGCCGGCGCGCTGACCTTCGCGGCGTCCTGACATGGCGAATCGTTATCGCGGCGAGATCGAGGCCGAGATCGGCGGCGCGCGCCGCACGCTGGTGCTGACGCTCGGCGCGCTGGCCGAGCTCGAGGCGGCGTTCGGGGCCGGCGATCTGGTGGCGCTGGTCGAGCGGCTCGGCAAGGGAAAGCTGTCGGCGCGCGACCTCATCCGCATCATCGGCGCGGGCCTGCGCGGCGCGGGCGAGACCATGACCGACGACGACGTCGCGCGCATGGAGGTCGACGGCGGCGCGCAGGGCTTCGTGCGCATCGCGGCAGAGCTGATCGCGGCGACGTTCGACGCGCCGTAGCTCTGACCACGTCATGCCCGGCCCGGGCGCAGGCTCTTGTGCCAGGCATCCACGCCTTGGGTCGAGCAAGGACGTCGTGGATGGCCGGGACAAGCCCGACCATGACAAAGGAGCAAGCGATGCAGCCCTTTCCCTGGGACGAGGCCATCGGCTTCGG
>CAZNTY010000561.1:0-5589 GCA_964576085.1 uncultured Undibacter sp.
CAGCAATCGGTCGTGCAGAGACCGAATTAATCCGATACCCGGCGTCTAGATCGTACGACGCGGTCAGTTCTCACGTTGGCTGCCGCGCCTTGCCGGGCTGAACAGCTGGCCTAAAGCGACCTCTTGGCGCTTCAAAAGCCTCACGTGAGACTTTAAAAAAAGTCTCACGTTCTCGTGCTGTTCACGACCGTTGCGGCTTTAAGTGTTTAAATTTTCTGGTACAGGCGGGTGGACTTGAACCACCGACCTCTGGTTCCACAGACCAGCGCTCTAACCAACTGAGCTACGCCTGCACATTCGCTAGCGGGGCGGAAACTAGGTGGCATGGCCGGCTTTGGCAAGGCTGGCGGCGCGGCCTGCAAAAACCGTCCGGGACGTCGGCGAGAAAGACAACAGGAAAAACAAGCCACCTGCAAGAAAAAGGCCCGGATCGACGATCCGGGCCGGTCAGTCGTATGTCAGGAAGATGATCAGGCCGCCTTCTTGATCGCGCTGGTGAAGCCTTCCTTGATCGGCTCAAAGGTTTCGGTGCCGGCCTTCTGGGCACAGGCGCCAAGCTCCTTTGCCTGCGCGGCGAAAGTTTCGAACTGCTGACGGATATAGCCGCTCGAAAGCTCGACCACTTCCGCATAGGACTTCGCACCCATCAGCGAACCGAGCAGGTCGAAGGCGGCATTGCTGTTGGCGCGCGCGTTGGAGATTAGCTTGAGGCCGTAATCGGTGCACCCCTTCGAAGCGTTGGCATAGCTGTCTTCGATCACGTCGGTGGCCTCTTCCGCGGCGGACTTCAGCCTCTCGTAGTTCTGTTTCGCCTGGGCGAGACCCTTCTCGGCCAACTCACGGAAGGCCGCGGGCACGTCGACGTTCGGCAGCTCGAATTTCGGGATCTCGAACTTGGGTATCTCAAACTTGGGCGCCTCGAGTTTCGGGGCTTCGAAGGCGGCAGCCGGCTTCGCTTTCGCCTTTGGGGCGGTGGCAGTGGTTTCGGTCATTGGTGGTCATCCTTGGTCTGGGCGTTTGGAGCTCGGCCGCGGGGAGCGCCGAGCGACTAAAAGCAATATAGTCGACCGTTTTGTGCATTGCAACATAAATATTGCGACGCACAAAACATAAGACCTTCCAATGGCTTCGCCTGTCGGGCCTGGACCCTCCGAGGCACATTAACCCTACGGTCGTTTGGTGGTTAAGGATTGGTATCCCTGCGTGGACGGTTTCGGCAGCCCGCCGTATTAAATCTTCATTAGCCGTAATGCGGGCGTAAACATGAGCGGCCTGGACAGCATCGGCCTTGGCGATCCCCGGCTTGCGGCGCATGCCCTGAGCCCGACGCCGGCGTGGCTGTGGAGCGCCGACGGCTCACGGATTTTATGGGCCAATCCGCCCGGTGCCGATATTTTCCCGCCGACAGGCGGCGGAGCGGCGCTCAGGCCCGACAATCCGGCCGCTATGCAGATTGCCAGGCTCGCCGAAACATTGCCGCCTGGCGGCGCCTGGCGTCTCGACCGGCTGCGCGGCTTCGGCACCGCGATCGGCGGTGCGCTGCTGTGCCAATGCGCACTCATCGCGCTGAACGACGGCGGCTATGCGGTGCTGGTGGTCGCCAGCGAGCGCGCCGGGCCCGACATGCCGTTCGAAACGCGGCTGCGCCGCCTGCTCACGAACAGCACGGCGCCGGCTGCGGCTTTCAGCGCCAGGGGGCGGCTGCTGGACACTTCGCCGGATGCCGCCGCGCGCTTCGGCGCGGCCGGCGACCTCGACAAGCTCGGCGCTATGCCGCTTGCCGCACAGGCGATGCGCGATGGACACGCGGAAGGTGACACTGCGGCGGGCCGCGTCGCGCTTGACCGGCTTAACGCGGGCGACAGCGCCATCCTGCTGCTGACCTGGCTGCCGGGCGTGAACGCCCCTTCGACAACCGGCAGCGCATCCTCCCCGATGCCGGCGGACGGTCGGCCACTGCGGTTCGTCTGGCAGATCGACGCGGCGCAGCGCTTCACGATCGAAACGCAGGACGTGGTCCGGCTGCTCGGCCCGGACGTGACCGCGCTGCTCGGCAAACCGTGGCCGGAGATTGCCCCTGTGCTCGATCCGGCCGGCAAGGTGGCGGCAGCGATCGCTACCGGCACGACCTGGAGCAATGTCGCGCTGCGCTGGCCGGTCGATGGCGAAACGGTCGCGGTCGAGTTGTCCGGCCTGCCGATGTCCGGCAGCGAGGCAGCCGGTGCGCGAGGTTTCGGCGTCTGCCGCGAGGCGCGGCGTCTTCGCGAATCGGCGATGCGCCGGGAGCGTCCGACAGAACTCCGGCAATCTCCGGCAACGCCGGTTGACGACACCGAATCAACGGGGACGGTCGTGCCTTTTCCGGCGACGACCGACCGCGCGCCGGCCCTGAGCGACAAGGAAGCCAGCGCCTTCAATGAGCTTGCCCGGGAGCTGTCCGACCGCCTCAAGCACGACAAACCGATTCTCGACGACGATTTCGGCAGCGAGCGTCATGAACCTATTTCCGCCGCCGGCATCGAGCCGCCATCTTCCGCCCGCACCCGGCCGGCGAATAGCGACAGCGAATTGCCGATCCTCGACCGGCTGCCGATCGGCATCCTGATTTACCGGCTCAACGACCTGATCTACGCCAACCGCGCCTTCCTTGACTGGACCGGCTATCCGACCCTGCAGGCGCTGCGCGACGCTGGCGGCCTCGACAGCCTGTTCATCGAGAGCGCGCCTGGCCCGGCGCTCAAGAACGGCAACGGCGGCAAGACGCTGACCATCACCACGCCGACCGGCAAGCAGATGCCGGTGCAAGGACGGCTGTTCTCGACCCAATGGAACGGCGACAGCGCGCTGGTCCTGATGCTCAATACCGCCGCGGCGCCCGAGCGCGGCAAGGATGCCGATCTCGAATTGCGGCGGATCGAGGCGGAGAATCGCGAGCTCAAGGCCGTACTCGATACCGCGACCGACGGCATCCTGCTGATCGACCGTTCGCATCGCGTGCTGTCGGCCAATCACAGCGCCATGTCACTGTTCGGCATGGAACAGGCCGAGTTTGCCGAGATCACGTTCGGCGACCTGTTCGCGCCGGAGAGCAAGCGTCCGGTGCTCGAATACTTTGACCGCCTGGCGCGCGGCGGCAGTGCCGCGCTCATCAACGAGGGCATGGAGGTCACCGCGCGCGTGCGGCACGGCGGTCTCATCCCGCTGCACATGTCGATCGGGCAGATCGAGGGCGGCGCCAAGTTCTGTGCCGTATTCCGCGACATCACGGCGTGGAAGCGCACCGAAGGCGACCTCATTAACGCACGCCGTCAGGCAGAAAGCGCCTCGGCCGCCAAGTCGGACTTCCTCGCCAAGATCAGCCACGAGATCCGCACGCCGCTCAATGCCATCATCGGCTTCTCCGAAGTGATGATGGAGGAGCGCTTCGGTCCGATCGACAACGACCGCTATCGGCAATACCTGCGCGATATCCATACCTCGGGTGGGCACCTGATCTCGCTGCTCAACGAGCTGCTCGATCTGTCCAAGATCGAAGCCGGCAAGCTCGATCTCACCTTCACCGGCGTCAACCTCAACGACCTCACGCAGCAATGCGTCGCCATCATGCAGCAGCAGGCGAATCGCGAGCGCGTCATTATCCGCTCTGCGCTGGCCCCCAACCTGCCGCAGATCGTCGCCGATGCGCGCTCGGTGCGCCAGATCGTGCTCAACCTGCTCTCGAACGCGATCAAATTCACCGGTACAGGAGGACAGGTCATCGTGTCGACCGCGGTGACCGAGGCACAGGACGTCGTGCTGCGCGTGCGCGATACCGGACAGGGCATGAGCGAACAGGAGCTCAAGGCGGCGCTCGAGCCGTTCCGGCAACTCGCCACCGCCTCGCGCTGGGGATCGAGTGGGACGGGCCTCGGCCTGCCGATCACCAAGGCGCTGGCCGAGGCCAATCACGCGCGGTTCAGGATCAGCAGCGCGGTTCATGACGGAACGCTGGTCGAGATTTCGTTCCCCGCCACCCGCGTGCTGGCTTAAGGGCAGCGCCTCTACTTTCGCCGCAAATCCAGCTAGGCTTGAACGATGGACCGCAGTTTCCGTTTCGCGCTGATGCTGCTTGCGTTGCTGGTGGCGCCGCTCAAGCCATTGGCGGCGGCCGAGCCGGTTGACCTCTTGCTGGTGCTGGCCGCCGACGTGTCGCGCAGCGTCGATTCCGCGAAATTTCAGTTGCAGCGCGAGGGCTACGCTGCCGCCCTTGTCGACCCGCGCGTGCTGGAGGCCATCCGCTCGGGCCCGAACAAACGGATCGCCGTCTGCCTGGTGGAATGGTCGGGCATGACCTCCCAGAAGCTCGTCATCGACTGGACGCTGATCGATGGACCTAAGGCGGCGCAGCAGTTCGGCGACCGTCTGCTGGAGACGCAGCGGTCTTTCGCCGACCGCACCTCGATCAGCGGCGGCATCGAATTCGCACTGGCCCAGTTCCCCCGCGCGCCGTTCGAGGGACCGCGTCGCACCATCGACGTCTCGGGCGACGGCACCAACAATTCCGGCCGCGACGTCAGGGAAGCCAGGGATGAAGCGGTGAATCTCGGTGTCACCATCAACGGCCTGGTGATCCTCAGCGAGCACCCGCTGCCCTGGAATCCCGAGCACACCAACCCGCCCGGTGGGCTCGCCAAGTATTACCGCGACAACGTTGCCGCCGGGCCGGGCTCCTTCGTCATGGAAGCCAAGAATTTCGAGTCATTCGGGCAGGCTATCATCAGCAAGCTGATTGCCGAGATCGCGCAGCGGCCCGGCATGCTGCGGACGGCGTCCAGCGCTCGTTAATATCCCAGCCTTGAAAGCGTCACAGAGCCCGGCCAGCTTGGGGCGGGAAGGTCGATGCCTTATAGTTCCCGGAATCGGCCAAATAGTCGGAAAATCATCCTTTGAACGCGGCAACTGGCTTCAAACGGCTGGGAATAGCCTTTGCCGCCATCATCGTGGCCGGCGGGGCGATCGTGGCGGCGGTATCGCTGCTGATCCCGATCGACGCGGCGCGCGAGCAGGCCAAGGCCGAAATCCGGGCTGCCACCGGGGTCGAGCCGATCTTCCGCGGTCAATCGACCGTCACGCTGTTTCCTTTTGGCGCCATCAGCTTTGAGGATGTCTCGATCGGGGAAGGCCGCCAGGCCGCGCTCACCGCCGAGCGACTGACGGCCAGCCTGCGCTTCTTTCCCCTCCTGCTCGGCCATGTCGAAACCAGCGAAATCAAGCTCGAGCGGCCGACCATTACCGTGACTATCGACAATAATGGCCGGTCGAACTGGACGCGGCTGCTGGACTCGCTGAGCCGCAGCCAGTTGCCCACGGCACACCCGGCGCCGTCATTTTCCGCAATCCGGATCGCGGACGGCAAAGTGGTGGTGCGCAACCAGGCCCAGAATTTCATTGAGACCTTGGAGCATGTCGACCTGTCGCTGGCTTGGCCGGCGATCTCCAAGGGTTTCGGCGCCACCGGCCGCTTCGACTGGCATGACCAGACGATCGACGCGAGCGTGACTCTCGCCGATTTCGAGGCCGCGCTCGCGGGAAAGACGACCGGGCTCAAGG
>CAZNTY010000562.1:0-3161 GCA_964576085.1 uncultured Undibacter sp.
CAGCGGCCGGTTGTCCATGCAGGACGGCAGGCGGAAGCCGTATTCGGCGAGCGTCGCCTTGCGGCGGAAGTCGCCGCGATACATGCCGCCGAGCTGCGGGATGGTGACGTGGCTCTCGTCGGCGAACACCAGCGCGTTGTCCGGAACGTATTCGAACAGGGTCGGCGGCGGCTCGCCCGGTTTGCGGCCGGTGAGGTAGCGCGAATAGTTCTCGATGCCGGCGCAGGAGCCGGTCGCCTCCATCATCTCGAGGTCGTAGATGGTGCGCTGCTCGAGCCGCTGCGCCTCCAGCAGGCGGCCGGCGGCGTGCAATTCGTCGAGCCGCCACTTCAGCTCGGCCTTGATGCCGGCGATGGCCTGCAAGAGTGTCGGGCGCGGCGTGACGTAGTGCGAGTTGGCGTAGATCTTGACGAACTCGAGGTCGTCGGTGCGCTGCCCGGTGAGCGGGTCGAACTCCTCGATCTTCTCGATCTCGTCGCCGAACAGGTGAACGCGCCAAGCGCGGTCCTCGTAGTGCGCCGGAAAGATGTCGACGGTGTCGCCGCGCACCCGGAACGAGCCGCGGAAGAAATCGCCCTGCGTGCGTTTGTATTGCAGCGCGACCAGGTCGGCGAGCAACTGGCGCTGCTCGATCTTGCCGCCCTGCTTCAGCGTGAAGGTCATCGCTGAATAAGTCTCGACCGAGCCGATGCCGTAGATGCACGACACCGACGCGACGATGATGACGTCGTCGCGCTCGAGCAGCGCGCGCGTGGCGCTGTGGCGCATGCGGTCGATCTGCTCGTTGATCGAGGATTCCTTCTCGATGTAGGTGTCGGTGCGCGGGACGTAGGCTTCCGGCTGGTAGTAGTCGTAATAAGAAACGAAGTACTCGACCGCGTTGTCGGGGAAGAACGACTTGAACTCGCCATAGAGCTGCGCGGCGAGCGTCTTGTTCGGCGCGAGAATCAGCGCCGGGCGCTGCGTCTCCTCGATCACCTTGGCCATCGTGAAGGTCTTGCCGGAGCCGGTGACGCCGAGCAGGACCTGCGTGCGGTCGTTGCGGCGCACGCCCTCGACCAGCTCGGCGATCGCCTGTGGCTGGTCGCCCTTCGGCTGGAAGTCCGACTTGATGACGAACTTGCGGCCGCCCTCGGACTTGTCCGGGCGCGGCGGGCGGTGCGGCATCCACACCTGATCGCGCAAGTCGGGGCGTCCTTCGCGCAGCAGCCGGTCGAGCGACTGCTGCGAGGCCATGCCGCCGAACGCGGAGAGGCCGCCGGGCGCGCCGGGTTTCGGCAGGTCGGCCTTCGGCAGCCGGTATTTGAGTTCGTCGGACAGGCCGAGCTCTTCTTCGAGCCGCGGGTCGAGCCCACTCACGGGGGGGGCGGCGAACTCTTCTTGCGGCGCTTCATCGAAGCCCCGGGTGGATTTGCGCGCGGTATGCGCGGCGGAGAAATCGCGACGGCGGTCCCACGAATTGTCCGGCGGCGGCTGGATATTGGTCTGCGCGCCGACCCCGGCGCTGCCGCGCTTGATGCCCGGATTGAGCAGGTCGGCGAGCGCGTCCGGGGTGGGCGGCGCCTCCGGCCGGGCCGCCTTGGCGCGCGTCGGCTTTATTCGCTTTTGCTCGGCTGCGTCTCGCCTGGCAGGGTCGTTCGGCTTTTTGGGCGGTTTCGCCATCGGTTGAATATGGGACGAGTCCGGTCGAGGTGAAAGAGAACCACTGCCGGACCTCCGGCCACGGGCGCTTCGTCGCCCGACGGTAGTTGTGTTTTCCTATATATGCTACTATAAGTTGCAATGCGTCAGACGATGCAACCACAAAGGGGGAACGCGATGGCCATTGATGAAAAAGCAGCGGCGCACACCATCGTTGCGGCCGTTCAAGCCATGAAGCCGGCGCATGCCGCAGCGGCGGGGATGCCGGCAGATTTCTGCACGATCTGGCCGCAGGCCAAGCCGATTCTGGAGCTGCTTTCGGGGCTTGCCTCGATCATTCCTGGTCTCGGCAGCGTCGCCGGTGGCGTGCTGAAAGGGCTCATCGCCGTCGGTGACCAGATCAGCGCGCAGGTCTGCAAGAAATAGCGGAGCGCGACCCGAGCGCGGTGCGCGGCGCTCCCGCGCGCCGCCCGACGTCGTTATGCCTTGCCCCAGGACTTCCGCGTCACGACCGTGACGTGCTCGACCTCGGGCGGCGCGGCGAAGCAATGGCCGACCAGCTTGCGCCATTCCTGGAAATCGGCGGACCCGCGGAAATCGACCGTGTGGTTCTCGAGCGTGTCCCAGTTCACGAACAGCCGGTAGCGTTGCGGCTTCTCGATCGACTTCTGCAGCGCGACGCCGCTTGAGCCTTTGGCGCGCTCGAAGATCGGCACGGCCTTGGCCACCCCGGCCTCGAATTCGGCTTCCATGCCCGGCTTCACGTCGATCTGCGCAATTTCGGTAATCATGCCATGCTCCAGCGGTGTGAAGCGCGGATTATGCTGGAAACATTACGCGCGCTGCAAGGCGCGGTGCCGGTCGGCAAGCCGTTCCGCTTTCAGCCGGACGCAGAGGTAGAGCGCGAAGGCCGGCGCGATCAGCGCGGGGCCGGGGATGTGCATCGTGCCGAGCCCGATCTGGAGGAGCGGCAGCCAGTAGATCAGCCGCGCCAGCATGCGGCCGCGTGCGTCGAGCGTGCCATCGGCGAGCAGCGCCAGGGCCGCAACGCAGAGTGCCAGCGTGTCGTAGACCAGCATGTAGGGCAGCGCCGCCATCGAGGCCGCGAAGAAGAGCGCGGTCAGCAGACGCGGATCGGCATCGCCGCGGTTGCGGAACGCCCAGATGATCGAGGCGACCGCGGCCAGCGCAAATGCGATTTGCACGCTCATCGCGGCGGAATAGGACAGGCCGATGCCGCGCAGGTTCATGAAGACGGTCGGATAAAACGGCGTCGCAATGCCGCCGGCGTCGGCCAGCACGACATTCTGCACCGGCAGGCCGATGCCGACCTAGTCGATCCAGGGCGTGACGCCGAACATCAGGATGCTTGCGCCGGCAAGCGCCAGCGCGGTGGCGGCCGCGACCGCGAAAACTGTCCAGCGCCGCGACAGCGCGAGCATCACCGGGATCAGGATGCCGAGGTGCGGCTTGAGCGTGAGCAGGCCGATCAGGATGCCGGCGGGGATCGGCCGGCGGTC
>CAZNTY010000563.1:0-16965 GCA_964576085.1 uncultured Undibacter sp.
TTGCAACTCTGGATTCCGGGTCCGCCCCATCGGGGCGTCCCGGAATTACAACAAAGTTCAACACGGCTTCCACTTCAGGAAATTCGCGATCAGCGCGAGCCCGAGCGTCTGGCTCTTCTCCGGGTGGAATTGCGTGCCGACCATGTTGTCGCGGCCGACGATGGCCGTCAGCGGTCCGCCGTAATCGGTCTGCGCCACGAGGTCCTCGCGCCGCTCGGGACGCAGCTCAAAGCTGTGCACGAAATAGGCGTGCAGGCCGTCGGGACCGGTCTTGATGCCGTCGAGCAGGGCGTGCGGCTTCGTCACGTTGAGCGTGTTCCAGCCCATGTGCGGGATTTTTAAGCCTGCGTCCGCAGGCGCGATCCGGTCGACCTCGCCGGCGATCCAGCCGAGCCCCGGCGTCACCTGATATTCGCGGCCGCGCTCGGCCATCAGCTGCATGCCGACGCAAATGCCGAAGAACGGCCTGCCTTTTCCGCGCACGCTGTCGTCCAGCGCCGCGACCATGCCAGGCACCGCATCGAGCCCGCGCCGGCAGTCGGCGAAGGCGCCGACGCCGGGCAGAACGATGCGCTCGGCTTTCGCGACCGTCTCCGGGTCGCTGGTGACGACGACCGGCTGGTCGTGCCCGCTCGCGCGCGCGGCGCGCTCGAACGCCTTGGCCGCGGAATGCAGGTTGCCGGAGCCGTAGTCGACGATGGCGACGGTCACGGCCGTCTCCCCGGTTCGGGAAACAAACCGATGATATCGGTCGTGGCCGGCGCGCGGCCGGCGGTGAGGGCCGGTGTTGATGGCGCCGATGACTGTCCGCGCCTGACCCATTCGGCAAAGAAGCGCCGTTCGGCACTTTCCTCATCGTCGGCATTGACGACGCCAAGCGTGGTCCAGCGGCGGCGGCCATAGGTCCAGCGCCGCAGGGTCGCCGCCTCGAGGCCAACCAGGATGGCCAGCAACAGGCCGATCAGGAACCGCGTACCCGCCGGCGCGCCGGAGAAGTAGAACGCCGCCGACAGCGCGACGCTCAGCACGACATAGCCGAGCAGAACCAGCCAGAGCCGGTGCGCCAACAGCCACACCGGCCCGAGCAGGAAGGCCCAGGCGTGAAAGCCGTCGCGCACGAACACGAAGCGCTGCGGATCGGCGGCGCCGCCGTTTCGCGAGGGTGGTGCGTGTACGGTGTAGGTCGGCATCTGATCCGCTCGTTACTCTACCTTGTCATGCCCGCCAACGGGTCCGCGCGAAGCGCGGCCCGACGACAGGCTCAGCGGGCATCCAGTCATCGCAGCCGCCTAATATAGACATTGAAGCCGACATTTACTGGATCATCCGCCTTCGCGGATGATGACGTGCATGGCGCGCCTCAACCGCCCAGCGAGCCCTTGGTGCTCGGCACCTCGTCTTTGGCGCGCGGATCGATCGCGACCGCGGCCCGCAGCGCCCGCGCCAGGCCCTTGAAGCAGGACTCGGCGATGTGGTGGTCGTTGGTGCCGTAGAGGCATTCGGCATGAAGCGTGAGGCCGGCGTTCATCGCGAAGGCCTGGAACCACTCCTGCACCAGCTCGGTGTCGAACGACCCGACCTTGTCGCGCACGAACGCCGCCTTGAACACCAGGAACGGCCGGCCGGAAATGTCGATCGCGACACGGGTCAACGCCTCGTCCATCGGCACGTGCACGTCGGCGTAACGCGTGATGCCCTTCATGTCGCCGAGCGCCTGCTTCACCGCCTGGCCGAGCGCGATGCCGGTATCCTCGGTGGTGTGGTGATGGTCGATATGCAGGTCGCCCTTGGCCCTGACGGTGATGTCGATGCGCGAGTGGCGCGCCAGCAGGTCGAGCATGTGGTCGAGGAAGCCGATGCCGGTTTCGACCTGCGAGCGGCCGGCGCCGTCGAGATCGACCGCGACCTCGACGTCGGTTTCCTTGGTCTTGCGCTTCACCGTGGCCTTGCGCATGGCGCGATGGTCCTCAACGTCGCGCGCCTTTTATCAGGGGCGGGGCGGATTCGCCACTATCGCCCCGGCCTTGGCAAACCAGATGTGCCATACATAAATCAGCCACGTCGGGGAGCAGAGCGTATGTCCGAATTACCCAGCTGGCACGGCACCACCATCCTGACCGTGCGCAAAGGCGGCGTCGTGGCCGTCGGCGGCGACGGCCAGGTGACGGTCGGCCAGACCATCATCAAGGCCAATGCCAGGAAGGTCCGCCAGCTTGGCAAGGGGGATGTGATCGGCGGCTTCGCCGGCGCCACCGCCGACGCCTTCACGCTGTTCGAGCGGCTCGAAGCCAAGCTCGAGCAGTATCCCGGCCAGCTCACCCGCGCCGCGGTCGAGCTCGCCAAGGACTGGCGCACCGACCGCTACCAGCGGCGCCTCGAGGCGATGATGATCGTCGCCGACAAGGACGTCTCGCTGGTGCTGACCGGCACCGGCGACGTGCTCGAGCCCGAAGCCGGCGTGATGGCGATCGGCTCCGGCGGCAATTACGCGCTCGCCGCGGCGCGCGCGCTGATCGACGGCCCGCTCGACGCCGAGGCGATCGTGCGCAGGTCGCTCGACATCGCCGCCGACATCTGTGTCTACACCAACCGCAACGTCACCATCGAGACGTTGAAGGCGTAAAACGTAATGCCCGACGTGTCCTTCTCTCCCCGCGAAATCGTGTCCGAGCTCGACCGCTTCATCGTCGGCCAGGCCGACGCCAAGCGCGCGGTCGCGATCGCGCTGCGCAACCGCTGGCGCCGCCTGCAGCTCGACGAGCGGCTGCGCGAGGAAGTGCTGCCGAAGAACATCCTGATGATCGGACCCACCGGCGTCGGCAAGACCGAGATTTCGCGGCGGCTGGCGAAGCTTGCCGGCGCGCCGTTCCTCAAGGTCGAGGCCACCAAGTTCACCGAGGTCGGCTATGTCGGCCGCGACGTCGAGCAGATCGTGCGCGACCTCGTCGAAATCTCGATCGCGCTGACCCGCGACAAGAAGCGCAAGGACGTCGCCGCGCGCGCCGAGCAGGCCGCCGAGGAACGCGCGCTCGACGCGCTGGTCGGCCCCGGCGCTTCGCCGGCGACGCGCGAGAGCTTCCGCAAGCGGCTGCGCGCCGGCGAACTCGACGACAAGGAAATCGAGATCGAGGTGCAGAGCTCGGGCGGCCTGCCGATGTTCGAGATTCCCGGCATGCCCGGCGCGCAGATGGGCGCGGTCTCGATCGGCGACATCTTCGGCAAGATGGGCGGCCGCAAGAAGACGCGCCGCGTCACGGTGAAGGATTCGCACCCGATCCTGGTCGCCGAAGAATCCGACAAGCTGCTCGACGACGACCAGCTCACGCAGGAGGCGATCCGCGTGGTCGAGCAGAACGGCATCGTCTTCCTCGACGAGGTCGACAAGATCTGCGCGCGCGAAGGCCGCTACGGCGCCGACGTGTCGCGCGAGGGCGTGCAGCGCGACCTCCTGCCGCTGATCGAGGGCACCACCGTCAACACCAAGCACGGCCCGGTGAAAACCGACCACATCCTGTTCATCGCGTCCGGCGCCTTCCACATCTCCAAGCCGTCGGACCTCTTGCCCGAGCTGCAAGGCCGGCTGCCGATCCGCGTCGAGCTGAGCGCGCTGACGCGCGACGACTTCCGCCGCATCCTGACCGAGCCCGAGGCGTCGCTGATCAAGCAATACGTGGCGCTGATGAAAACCGAGGGTCTCGACATCGACTTCACCGACGACGCCGTCGATGCCATCGCCGACATCGCGGTGGCGGTGAACTCGACGATCGAGAATATCGGCGCGCGGCGGTTGCAGACCGTCATGGAGCGCGTGCTGGACGACGTGTCGTTCCGCGCCTCCGATCTCGGCGGCCAGACGATCAGGATCGACGCCGACTACGTGCACAAGCACATCGGCGATCTCGCCAGGAACGCCGACCTGTCGCGCTTCATCCTCTGACCACCTTGCGGGGCGCTTCGGCGTCCCGCTATGGTCCGCGCGCCCAAAACCGGAAAGCCCTCCCATGTCGATGTCGTCCGCCGCCATTCCAACCTTCGAAATCACCCTCACGGCTCTCTCGAAGCTGCTCGACAAGGCCGACGCGTTCTGCACGGCGCGGAAGATCGATCCTGCGGCCCTGCTCGGCTACCGGCTCGCCCCCGACATGTTCGCGCTGGCGAAGCAGGTTCAGGTCGCCTGCGACCAGGCCAAGAACGGCGCGGCGCGGCTCGCCGGCATCGACCCGCCGAAATTCGAGGACAATGAGAAGACGATCGGCGAGCTCAAGGACCGCATCGCGAGGACCGTCGCATTCGTGAAAGGAATCGACCGCAAGGCGATCGATGGCGCGGCGGAACGCACCATCACATTCCCGCTCGGCCCCAAGAAGGGCGAGATGAAGGGCGCCGATTATCTCAATCACTTCGTGCTGCCGAACTTCTATTTCCACGCGACGGCTGCTTACGCGATCCTGCGCCACGCCGGCCTGCCGATCGGCAAGCAGGATTTTCTGTCCGGCATCCCGATCAAGGTGTCCTAGCCGCCATGCCCGATGACGACGCCAAGAGGCAGCAGAGCCTGCTGCTGCCGGTCGAGGATGTGAATTTCCTGCTGCGTCCCGAGATGCGGGCGATCCGCTTCGCGCTGGAATATGCCAAGGCGGACCTGGCGCTGCGGGATTGGGGCGTGCGCTCGACCATCATCGTGTTCGGCGGCGCGCGCTGCATCTCGCCGGAAGCCGCCGAGGCGCTGCCGGCGGACCAGCGCGACGAACGCATCGAACGGCAACTGCGCTGGTATGCCGCCGCGCGCGAGTTCGGGCGCATCGCCTCCGAGCGCGGCGGCGCCTTCGCCCCGCAGCACCGCTGGCGCGATAATGTCATCGCGACCGGCGGCGGCCCCGGCCTGATGGAAGCCGCCAACCGCGGCGCCGCCGACGCCGGCGCGCCGTCCATCGGCTTCAATATCACGCTGCCTGCCGAGCAGGCGCCGAACCGCTTCATCACGCCGGAGCTGAACTTCCGCTTCCATTACTTCGCGATGCGCAAGATGCACCTGGCGATGCGCGCCAACGCGCTGGTGGTGTTTCCCGGCGGCTATGGCACGCTCGACGAATTGTTCGAGGTCCTCAACCTGCAGCAGACCAGGAAGGCGCCGTCGGCGCCGATCGTGATGTTCGACCGCAGCTATTGGACCAGGCTCGTCAACTTCGACATGCTGGTCGAGGAGCGCATGGTCGATCACGGCGACACCGGGCTATTCGAGTTCGCGGAAACCGCGGAGGAAATCTGGAGCTCGCTGACCCGGCGCGGCCTGACCGCGCACGCCTACAACCATACGATTTAGGGCGTGACGGCCTGAGAAGCGCCCCCGGTCGTCACCTCCGGAGCGTTCAAGCCCGTCGTCGACGGACTGTTGGGGAGAGGGAGCACGCTTGAGCTTGCGGCGTTCACGTCAATTCAAAACAACCATGCTTTAGCGGCTGCGGCGGACCCGCACATAAAGTGCGCCGTCGCCGCCATGCCGGACGGCGGCAGGTTCAAACCCGACCACTAGCGCCCGAAAATCCGGCAAAGCCAGCCATTGCGGCACCTGCTGGCGCAGCACGCCGCTCTTGCCTGTGATGATCAGGACCATTTTCGCACCGCCCTCGCCGGCATGGCGCAGGAAACGCAACAGCGCGGCGTGCGCCTGGTTCTGGGTGTGGCCGTGCAGGTCGAGCCGCGCATCGATCGGATCGTGGCCGCGCGCGACACGCTGCCGCTCACGGCGGCCGAGCGGCGCAAGCGGCGGAACCGATTTGACCGGCGC
The DNA here is from genome assembly GCA_964576085.1 of uncultured Undibacter sp. Classification (GTDB taxonomy): domain Bacteria; phylum Pseudomonadota; class Alphaproteobacteria; order Rhizobiales; family Xanthobacteraceae; genus Pseudolabrys. The sequence continues at coordinate 5,789 of CAZNTY010000563.1, forward strand.
GGGTGGCGGGGCTTTGACGGCGCCCGGCTTGGGCGCGGCCGCAGGCGCGACGGCCTCAGGAGGCGGCTGGCTCCTGGTAATCTTGCGCGCGGCAGTCAGAGGCTTGATTTTCTGGGTAACGGCCGTCCAGACGGCGCGTTCGTCCTCGGTGAGGCTGCGCTTGCCGCTCATGGTTCACGGGCGCGACTTCGGCACCGGCACCGCGGCCGAGGCGCCGACAGTGACACCGTTCGGCACCAGCATCACGAATCGGCCCGGCTGCTTGATGCGGCCGGCGATCAGGCCAATGTCCTCGCCAGAACCGAAGAAGATGTCGGCACGCGCCGGGCCGACGATCGCGGTGCCGGTATCCTGCGCGATCGCGAGATGGCGGAAGCGCGTCGCCGGCTGTTCGCTCTCGATCGGCAGCTCGGCTTCGATCCAGACCGGCGTCCCGTAGGCGTGGATCGCGCGGTCGACCGCGATCGAGCGCAACGGTGTCAGCTCGACACCCTGCGCGCCCGTGCAGTGCTCGGCATCGGCCAGCGGCAGCTCGCGGAAGAAAACGTAGGAGCGGTTCTTGCGCCGCAAGGCCCGGCCTTCGTCCGGATTGGCTTCCATGAAGGCCCGGATCTTGTCCATCGACATTTCTTCTTTTGTGTAAATGCCGCGCTCGACCAGGAATTTTCCGACCGGTGTGTAGGGCAGCCCGTTGCGCGCGGCATAGCCGACGCGCATCATCTCGCCGCCCGCGAGCCTGATGCGCGCCGATCCCTGGATTTGCGCAAAGAACGCGTCCACCGGGTCCTTCAGCCAGCAGATCTCAAGCCCCTGCCCGGACAGCACGCCTTCCTCGATCGCGGTGCGATCAGCACTCGCCAGCGCCGCGCTGGCCGGCGTGCGATAGAGCGGCACGTTGTATTCGGCGGTCCACCGCCGCGAGCCCTCGACCACCGTCTCGTAATACCCGGTGAAAAAGCCGTTTTGCTCGCCGGCGGGAATGATCCGCAGCGGCTTGAAATTCCTCTCGAAGAAATGACGCGCGCTCTGCGAACTGGCGGTGCCGTCCCGCGCCGCCAGCGCGCGACCGCAGACCTCGTACAGCGCCGCCGTCACCGGCTTAGCCGCGCGGACGTTCGCGCCGCCCTCGCGGATCGCCCGGCAGCTCTTGAGGAAGGACCGGAATGCCGCAGCCAGATCGTCGTCGGCCCAGCCATCGAGCGCGGAAAATGTCAGCGGCTCAACCTGCGCGCCGGGCAACCGCACGGTCCTGTCCGCTGCCGCGGCGCTCATCGCTCCCGCGGTCAGCGAGAGCGCAACGCCGAACACGGTGCGAAAGCGTCGCAGGCGCATCCGCTCATTGTCCGCCTTCGGTTGCGACCAGCTTCCAGTTTGGATCGCGCGAGGAGACGTCACGCGCGAAGGTCCACACGTCGGTGACGTCCGTGACCTTCTCGGGATTGCCTTCGACCACGACATTCTGGGCGTCGCGCGTCACCGAAACGAGCTGCGACACGAAGCGCACGGTCACCTGCGCGGCGCGGCCACGCATTTCGGCGCCAACAATATCGGCGTTCTCGATCGCGACAAACCGTGTCTCGACCTTGTTGCCTTTCTTCTCGCGGTCGGTGATTGCGGCGTCGAAGCCGTCATAGACCTCGCGCGACAGCAGATTTTTCAAGGCCCGGCGATCGCCCTCGGCGAAGGCCGTGACGATCATCTCGTAGGCCGCGCGCGCGCCGGTGAGGAAATGCTTGGCATCGAACTTCGGATCGGCGGCGACGATCGCATCGAGCCCGCTCGCGACCGGCGAGCCGGCATCGGCGATACCCTTCCAGCGCTCGCTCGGCGCGGCGACCGGCTCGGTGGGTTCGGCCGGCTTTTGCGCCGTCTCGAGGGCGCGGTTCGGCAGGGCCACCACCTTCTCGGCCGCCGGCCGGACGCCGTCGCGCGCCGAATACGGATCGTAAGGCGGCCGCTCGCGGCCGGTGCGCTGGCCGAGCACGCTCCGCAGCCGCAGGAAAATGAATACCGCAAGCGCCAGAAAGATGATGGTGTAGATGTCGAACACGTCGTGCATGCTTTCGCAAACCGCCAGCGGAGTTAAGCGCTCGGGGTGGCAGGCCAATCCGCCAATATTATGTAAGGCGCTGGCCTGACCAATCCATAGGGTTCCGGCCGCTCATCGACGCAATTTTGCGTCATTGGTCGAAACATAGACGATCGGGCCGGTCGCGCCAACATCACCCGACGCAGGATCCGCCATGAATGTGGCCATATGGTTGCTGGGCATGCTTCTCGCGCTGCCGCTGGCGGAAATCGTCGTATTCGTGCTGGTCGCCGTCTGGATCGGCTTCGGCTGGGCGGCCATCGCGGTCCTGGCGACCTCGCTGACCGGCGCGCTCATGCTCCGTTACGGCGGCGCGCACGTCGCGCGCATGCGGATCGTGCTCGGCCCGCAGCGGCTCTCCGCGCTGGAGGCCGACAGCGCCGGAACCCTTTACCTCATTTCCGCGATTCTGTTGCTAATTCCGGGGTTTATCAGCGACGCGATCGGCCTGCTGCTGCTGGTGAAGCCGTTGCGGCGCGGCGCCGGCGCCCTGCTCCGGCGCATCGTGATGGCCGGAATGGCACGGCGCGACGACGGCGTGATCGATCTCGAGCCGCAGGGCTGGCATCGCGTTCCCGATGCGCAACTGCGCGACGAGCGCGACCGTGCCGACTGAACCGCCAACTTGTTCGACCGTACGCCCTATGTTAGCCAACCGCCGCCGCCAGACCGGCAGCACATTCGAGCGGCGAAGGAGAGATCATGTCGAGCACCCATGGCGGCCCGAATGGCGGCGCGGCGGCCCCGCAGACGCCGAGCCCGGCCGGAGACAATTCGCCGCAGCTCAACGTGCTGGCGCAATATATCAAGGACCTCTCGTTCGAGAATCCGCTGGCGCCGCGCGGCCCGAGCAATCAACAGCAGCAGCCGGCGATCAACATCCAGGTCGGCGTCACCGTCAACCCGCTGGCCGCCAATGACCTCGAGGTGGTGCTCAAGATCGAGGGCAAGGCGACCGTCGCCAACAGCACCGTCCTCTTCGCGTTCGAACTGGACTATGCCGGGGTGTTCCGGGTCCAGAACGTGCCGCAGGACAGCATGCAGCCGATGGTGCTGATCGAATGCCCGCGCCTGCTGTTCCCGTTCGCGCGGGAGATCATCGCGACCACCGTCGCCAACGGCGGATTCCCGCCGCTGATGCTCGACCCGGTGGACTTCGTCGGGCTCTACCGCCAGAACCTCGCCCGCGCCCAGGCCGCGAGCCCGCCCGTCCAGGCCTGAGCTACGGCAGATACTGCCGCCACAGCGACGTCTCGCCGAGCGTGGCGACGAAATCGCGGTGCGCGGCACGGTCGTCGTCGCTGACGCGAAGCGGCAGGGTGATCGGCCGCGGCTTCATGACCGAAGGTCTGTTGTTCAGTCCCGCGAGGTTTTCGACCAGCACCAGCGACGCCTGCCTCGCATCGATCAACTCGAGATAGACATCGGCGAGGATTTCGGCGTCGAGCAGCGCGCCGTGCTTGGTGCGGCGGGAATTGTCGATGCCGTATCGTGCGCATAGCGCATCGAGGCTGTAGGGCCCGGCCGAATGCTTGCGCCGCGCCAGCGCGATCGTGTCGATCACGCGATCGCGCATCAGCGCCGCGCGCTTGCAGCGCTCAAGCTCGGCACAGAGGAATCCGTAATCGAACGACGCGTTATGCGCGATCAGCGTCGCATCGCTGACAAATGCCAGAAACTCATCGGCAACGTCGGCAAACAGCGGCTTATCCTTGAGGAAGTCAATCGACAGCCCGTGCACGTTGAATGCTTCCTGTGGCATATCGCGCTCGGGATTGAGATAGCGGTGAAATGTCACACCGGTCGGAATACGGTTGAGCAGCTCGACGCAGCCGATCTCGACCACGCGATGACCCTGGAAAGGGTCGAGGCCGGTCGTTTCCGTATCGAGGACGATTTCGCGCATGTCGTGGCAACCGCGACTCAAGTTGGTCGTTTCGGCATTTTAGCGACTGCAGCAAGAATTTCACGCACCTGCGCGCGGGCGTGCTCGAAACCCCTGGAGCTATCCACCACGAAATCAGCACGCTCCCGCTTGATGGCGTCCGGCACCTGCCGCGCCAGGATTGCCTCGAACCGTTCGTCAGTCATGCCGCTGCGCTCCAGGGCGCGCGTGCGCTGCACCTCGGCCGGTGCCGAAACGACCACGACGGCATCACAGCGTACCTCGGCCGCGGTCTCGTAGAGTAGCGGAATATCGAGCACGACGATCTTGGCGCGGCTGCGCTCGGCTTCGGCGAGAAATTTCCGCTCGGCGGCCTGCACCAGCGGATGCACCAGGGCTTCGAGTTTCTTGAAATCGCCAGGATGCGCGACAAGATGCGCCGCTAATCTATTGCGATCGACTGTGCCGTTCACGGTGGTGCCGGGGAAGGCCGCCTCGATTGCGGAAGCTGCCTCTCCGTCATAAAGCCGGTGCACCACCGCGTCGGCATCGTGCACCGGCACCCCCTCCTCGGCGAAGAACTTCGCCGTGGTCGATTTCCCCATGCCAATCGATCCGGTCAGGCCGAGAATGAACATCCCGGATTCCGTTCAGCGGGCGACCACCCCGCTGTCGCGGAAATAAGCGAGCAGCGGCAGCAGCGGCAGGCCAAGAATGGTAAAGTAATCGCCTTCAATTCGCTCGAACAGGTGAGTGCCGACGTTCTCGATCTGGTAGCCGCCGACGCTCGCATAGGCTGCCGCGCCGGCGGTATCGAGATAGCTCTCGACGAAACGATCGGAAAAGCCGCGCATGGTCAGCGCGGCACTGTCGGAATGTTCGAACAGCACGACACCATCGCGCACGATCGTGAGCGCCGTATGCAGCCGATGCGTCTTGCCGCGAAGCGCCATGAGCTGCGCCCTCGCGCTATCCCGGTCTGTCGGTTTGGAAAAGCGCTGGCCGTCGAGCGTCAGGGTTTGATCCGCCCCCAGCACGATCCGCGCCGGCATCTCGGCCGCGACCGTGTGGGCCTTGGCCCCGGCGAGGACGCGCGCGACCTCTGCGGCTTCGTGCACGTGCGAACGTGCCTCGACCGCACGTTCGTCGATCGGCGCCGCCCGTACCTCGACCGGCACCCCGGCGGCAGCCAGAATCCTGCGCCGCACCGCGCTTTTCGACGCAAGGATCAATGGCTTGCTTGAGATCCACAGCGGCATCGGCAAATCACCCCGGCCGACGGCGCTTTTCGGTCAGCAGCTTCATCACCGCCGCCGCGGTCTCCTCGATCGAACGCCGGGTAACGTCGATCGACGGCCACTGATGCTTGGCACAAAGCCGCCGCGAATAGGCCACTTCTTCCGCCACCGCCGCCCGATCGACGTACTGATCGTCAGTGCGGTGAGCCTTGAGGCCGAGCAGCCTGTTCTCCCGGATTTGCACGATGCGCTCGGGACTGGCGTAGAGCCCGACCACCAGCGGCCTGTCGAGCTGCTCAACCTCAGGCGCCAGCGGCACGCCGGGCACCAGCGGCACGTTGCCGGTCTTTACGCCGCGGTTGGCGAGATAGATTGAGGTTGGCGTTTTCGACGTTCGCGATACGCCGACCAAAACGACGTCGGCTTCATTAAGTCCTTCGACGTGCTGACCGTCGTCATGCATCATCGTGTAATTGAGCGCCTCAATACGCTGGAAATACTCGGCATTGAGCACATGTTGGGCGCCGGCGCGATGGCCGGTCTCGGCGCCGAGATAGCTCTGGAACAGACGCAGTACCGGACCGAGGATCGACATGCAGGGCAAGGCAAGCTCACGGCACTTGGCCTCCAGAATCGCGATTAATTCTTCATCCAGCAGCGTATAGAGCACGACACCGGGCGATTCGGTGATTTCGTTGAGCGCAAGATCGAGCTGCCGGCGGCTGCGCACCATCGGATACATATGCTCGACCGGCGAGACGCTGGCATATTGCGCAGCGGCCGCGCGCGCGACGGTAATGAGCGTCTCGCCAGTCGCGTCCGATACGAGATGCAGATGGAAATAGCTGGTCTCAGCCATCGGTATAAGCCGGGGACAGACTGTGAATTACCGGGGAGAAGGCCACGCCTTGCCGGCCGGCGCAAGGCAAACAAGACCGCCGCGATTTTTCCGTCCACATTGCTCCCCACGGGAGAAACGAAACGAGACCGGCCATCCGCAACTGTTGAGATGTGTGAATCTGCTGGGGACCGGTTTGTCCGCAATCACAGTTAAGTCAATAAAATACGGCATAACCTCGCGGGACTTACGTCGATCCTGGAGCACGCGAATCTGGACGGCTGGAGCGCATCCGGTGGACAGGATGTGGACCGGGAGTCATGAGTCAAATCCACGACGTAACAGCTACTACAAAAGATTCTAAGATTCTTAGATGAGAAAAGACCTCGACGAGAACAACCGGTGAGCAAGTCGATCCTCGACGTGCTCGAAGGCAATTACGGTCCGATCCCGCCGCTTTGGCTGATGCGCCAGGCTGGTCGCTATCTGCCGGAATACCGGGCAGTGCGTGAGAAGGCAGGCGGATTTCTTGATCTCTGTTTTAATCCGGAACTGGCGGTCGAAGTGACGCTGCAACCGGTGCGCCGGTTCGGCTTCGACGCCGCGATCCTGTTTTCCGACATTCTGGTGGTGCCACTGGCACTAGGACGCAGGCTGTGGTTCGTCGAAGGGGAAGGTCCGCGACTCGAGCCGATGAACGACGCCGCGAGCGTCAGGATGCTGCGTCCGATCATGGATGAAAAGATACTGGGTCCTGTTTACGAGACGGTACAGCGAGTCAAATCGAAATTATCGGCCGAGGTGACGTTTATCGGCTTCTGCGGCGCGCCCTGGACGGTTGCGACCTACCTGGTAGCCGGGATGGGAACGCCGGACCAGGCACCGGCAAAGAATTTGGCCAGACGCGACCCCGAGGCGTTTCAGTATTTGATCGACTGTCTTGTCGAAGCGTCGGCCGATTATCTCGACGGGCAGATCGAAGCGGGAGTCGAGATCGTCCAGATATTCGATACTTGGGCCGGTTCGCTGCCGGCGGCTGAATTCGAGCGTTGGTGCGTGCAACCGACAAAAAGGCTGATCGCATTACTACGCGCCAGACATCCCGGCGCCAAAGTGATCGGCTTTCCTCGCGGCGCCGGGCGGGCTATTCCGCGTTATATCGAGGAGACAGGTGTCAACGCCGTCAGTCTGGAAAGCGCGATCGATCCCGAATTTGCCCGCGATCATATTCAGTCGCGCGTGCCGGTGCAGGGCAATCTCGATCCGGTAATCCTGCGCGCCGGCGGCGCGGCGCTGGATCGCGCGGTTGACGACGTTCTCGCAACCTTTTCCGGCGGACCATTCATCTTCAATCTCGGCCACGGCATCTTGCCTGATACGCCGATCGTGAATGTCGAGAAGATGATCCGGCGGGTGCGACAGCTTTGATCTCTCTCCTGCGTGGAATGGTGGAGAGGATCGTGCTACTGCCGGGCACCGACGCCCGGAAAAATGTCCATGCTTTATCTCTGGATCAAAGCCTTCCACGTCATCGCCGTAATCTCGTGGATGGCAGGCATGCTCTATCTGCCGCGGCTGTTCGTCTATCACTGCGCCGCCCCGGTAGGCTCGCCGCAGTCGGAGACCTTCAAAGTGATGGAGCGTCGCCTGCTGCGGCTCATCATCAATCCGGCAATGACCGTCACCTGGCTGCTTGGCCTTGCCATGATCTGGCTGATGGGCTGGGAGGCGTTCCGGCAGGCCGGCTGGCTGCACGCCAAGCTCGTCCTGGTGCTGGCAATGAGCACGCTTCACGGCTTCCTGGCCCGCTGGCGCCGGCATTTCGCCAACGATGCCAACCGCCACAGCGCAAGATTCTATCGTCTCATCAATGAGATACCGACCGTCCTGCTGGTCGGCATCGTGATTTTGGTGATCGTGAAGCCGTTCTGATTCACAGCCCGGTTAAACATCCCGGCCGGGACAGCTTGCCTAGCGTCCGGCGTTTCCATATATATTTTGCGTCCCTCCGAACGCAGGCAGATGTACTTGCGTTCCGGTACCGTGTATTCGGGCCGGTCGCAGCATCGGGTCCGGGGCCTCTTAACAAATCCCTTCATACCCAAGACCTGCGGCCTTTCCTCCTCTTTCCACCAGCGTGAGCCATTCCTTTTCTGGTCATCGCTGTCCCTCTCAAGGACCAAGCTCCCCATGCGGGAAATGAAACTCCAAGATCTCAAGTCAAAGACCCCTGCCGAACTCGTCGCCTTTGCCGAGGAGCACCAGGTCGAGAACGCCTCGACCATGCGCAAGCAGGAGCTGATGTTCGCGATCCTCAAGCAGCTCGCGACTCAGGAAATCGACATTATCGGCGAAGGCGTTGTTGAAGTGCTGCCCGACGGCTTTGGCTTCCTGCGCTCGCCGGAATCCAATTACCTGTCTGGTCCCGATGATATCTATGTTTCGCCATCGCAGATTCGCCGCTTTGGCTTGCGCACCGGTGATACCGTCGAAGGCCATATCCGCTCGCCGAAAGAAGGCGAACGCTATTTCGCTCTGCTCAAGGTCAACCTGCTCAATTTCGAACACCCGGAGAAAGCGAAGCACAAGGTCAATTTCGACAATCTGACGCCGCTCTATCCGGAGGAGCGGCTGAAAATGGAATATGAGGATCCGACCAAGAAGGATCTCTCGGCCCGCGTTATCGACATTGTCGCGCCGATTGGCAAAGGCCAGCGTGCGCTGATCGTATCGCCGCCGCGCACCGGCAAGACCGTGCTGCTGCAGAATATCGCGCACTCGATCACGCACAACCATCCGGAATGCTACCTCATCGTGCTGCTGATCGACGAACGCCCGGAAGAAGTCACCGACATGCAGCGTTCGGTGAAGGGCGAGGTGATCTCCTCGACCTTCGACGAACCGGCGTCACGTCACGTTCAGGTCGCCGAGATGGTGATCGAGAAAGCCAAGCGCCTGGTCGAGCATCAGCGTGACGTCGTGATCCTGCTCGATTCGATCACCCGCCTCGGTCGCGCCTACAACACGGTGGTGCCGTCGTCGGGCAAAGTGCTGACCGGCGGCGTCGACGCCAATGCCTTGCAGCGGCCCAAGCGCTTCTTCGGCGCGGCGCGCAACATCGAGGAAGGCGGCTCGCTCACCATCATCGCTACTGCGCTGATCGACACCGGCTCGCGTATGGACGAAGTGATCTTCGAGGAGTTCAAGGGCACCGGCAACTCGGAGCTGATCCTCGACCGCAAGGTGGCCGACAAGCGTACCTTCCCGGCGATCGACATCACCCGCTCCGGTACCCGCAAGGAAGAGCTGCTCACCGATCCGGCGGTGCTCAAGAAGATGTACGTGCTGCGCCGCATCCTCAATCCGATGGGCACGATGGATGCCATCGACTTCCTGCTCGACAAGCTGCGCAACACCAAGAACAACGCCGAGTTCTTCGAGAGCATGAACACCTGAGGCGTCACTGTGGGCGATATAGAAAGGCCGGGCCTGTCCCGGCTTTTCGTTTGCGCGGTGCGCCGCGGTCCCAGAGTGTTTCATGGGTACACGGAAGCATCTCAAGAGTCGTGGCCGGGCAACCGGGTCCGGCGTAAGGCCGGCCCGGTCGTGGCACTTGTCCCGACCATCCACGACTTACTTGCCGCCAACACGTGGATGCCCGGCACAAGGCCGGGCATGACGGGTAAGGGTGGCGATTCAATACGAATCAGAAACGCCCTAGAAGGATGCTTGCGCACAGGGAGATGATTCGCGTTGTCCTTGACGCTTGCCGGCCGCTTGCGAACACTTGCCATCTGCTGGATTCCGGCAGCGGCGGCGATCTATCTGCTCGATCTGCTGCGGCAGACCCGCGACGGCCTGAGCGACGGCGCCGGCCGGCCGTTCGGCGACGACTTCATCAACTTCTTTTCCGGCCCCTATCTCGCCTGGCATGGTCGGGCCGCGGCGGTCTATGACTGGAACGGCTTTCACGCCTTCGAGGTCAGTGTCGCCGGGCCCAGTCTCGGCTTCTATCACTACAGCTATCCGCCGACCTTGCTGGTGCTGACTGCGCCGCTCGCCTTCATCGGCTACATCCCCGGCTTTGTGGCTTGGATGGCAGGCGGCTGGTTCGGGTTTTATCGCGCGCTGCGCGCTGCGGCTCCGAACGGCCCCGCGCTGTTGCTGTCACTCGCGACGCCGGCTGTTTTCATCAACTTCGTCAACGGTCAGAACGGCACCTGGAATGCGGCATTGTTTGGGGGCGGGCTGGCCCTGCTGGCCCGCCGCCCGACCGTGGCCGGCATCCTGTTCGGACTTCTGATCTATAAGCCGCAACTCGGCGTGCTGCTGCCGATCGCCTTGCTTGCGGGCCGCAACTGGCGCGCCTTTATGGCCGCGGCCGTCACCGCCGGCGCAGTGACGGGGATCAGCGTCTTGCTGTACGGCACCGAATTGTGGACCGCGTATCTGCAGCACGCCACGGTGCTGCGCGAGACGGTGCTGGAGAGCGGCGTCGGTGTCTGGCATCGCATGATCTCGGTGTTCGTCGCGGCGCGGCGGCTCGGCGCCGGGCCGACAGCGGCGTATGCCGTGCAGGCGATCGTGGCGGTGCCGGTCGTGATCGTGGTCGCACTGGCCTGGTTTCGTGACGCGCCGCGTGCCGCGAGATATGCGCTGCTTGTGCTCGGCACCTGCCTGGTCACGCCCTATCTGCAGGATTACGACCTGGTGATCGGAGCCTTCGTCGCGGTGTGGCTTGCCGAGCTCTATCCCGAGTTGCCGCCGCCTGTCGTCATTTCAGTTGGACTTGTCCTGGTCCTGCCGTTCGTGGCCGCGGCGCTCGCCAATCTCACCGGCTATGCGTTTGGGCCGCTGTTCATCGCGCCGGCTTTTGTTGTGGCTGCGCGCGCCGCATTGGGGTCTGACCCCGCTTTAATGCGGAAACGCTGACATCATTTCGGCAATTTGCCCAGGCTCGGCGACCGGCAACGAGCAGCGCTCGCCGGCGCAGACGAAGGCGGCCGGCCCGGTTACGATTTTGATTTTCTCCCGCGCGGGATGTGTCGGCGGCAGATTAGCGGCTGACTGCGCCTGCAGCACCATGCGCCGGATGAACGGAATTTTCAGCGCGGCCGCGAGGAGCGC
>CAZNTY010000564.1:0-1698 GCA_964576085.1 uncultured Undibacter sp.
CTGATCGACCGAGATTTTCCCGGCGCCGAGCGAAACCAGCACGATCAGGATCGAGGCCCAGTAGACGTGCGCGGTCCACAGCGCCTGCGGCGCCACGTAAAGCTGCATCAGCACCGTCACCCCGATCAGGGCGAGCGCGACGAACCGGGTGCCGAGGCCGAGCACGAGAAGGATCGGGAGGATGAATTCCGCGTAGCAGATCGTGTAGGCGACGACGGTCGAGAGCATCGCCGACTCGAGGTAGTCGAACACGCCGGCGACGGTGGCGACCTTGACCTGCATCGGCAGGATCACCGAGACGTCGGTGCCATGAAAGCCGAAGCCGTGGAAATCGAACCCCGGCACGCTGAAGCCGTAGCGTGGCCCCTCGACCCGGGCCTGGCCGTCAAGAAAGAACACCCGCGCGATCACCAGCCGCAGCAGCAGCGCCGCCAGGGAATAAGGAATGAATAGGAGCGTGGTGAGCCACGACGGACGGTGGGCGCGACGGGCGCGCTCGGCGGCCTCCTTCGCCTGCTGGGCGCTCCGGGCGAGAGCGGCGGCCACCGCCGGAGAAGGCTGAGGCAGCACCGGCGCGGCGACCGCTGGTGGAACCAGGCTGGTCAGCCGGTCGGCCAGGCGTTGCATGGGCTGCGCGGTGGTTTCGTTCGGCGTAGCGGTGATGTCGGTCATGGAGGCCTCCCGTCTTTCGCCCACCTTAGCGAAAGGCCCCTGTGCTGCAGTGATTTCCCGCGAATGCGGTTAGGAATCGCGGTTAAACAGTTAAGGCGACGGTGCCGCTGCAACCCCACAGCGCGCAACGCCGTTACGTTTCCATCGCGCCTTGCGACATGGCGGGCTTGAAGGCCGATGCGCGGACGCAACAAAGCGTCGGATTTGCACACAATCGGCATAGACCACGCTTGTAAGGCCGGGCAAAATTTGTCATGGTTCTAAAGGACAGCATTGCTGTCCTAATTGCGGCAGCGACCGAGCGCCCCGCAACGAACGCAACAAGAGCAGGCCGGCAGCGCCAGGAACGGCGAGCAGGCCGCCTACGACAAGACGACGTCGTTCTCGGCCGCGGCTTTCGGCGCTGCGGAGTGGCTTGGGTACGCCGGGGCTCATAGGCCCGGCGAAGAGGTGGCAATGACGGAACGGCGAAACGGAGATGGCACCGACAAGCGCGGGTCTGCGATGCAGTCCGCCGCCGCGACACCCGTTGTCTTCCGCGACAGCGCCGATCCCGGCGTGCCCGCCGCGCGCGGGCTCTATGACCCTGCGCTCGACAAGGATTCCTGCGGCGTCGGCTTCATCGCCGACATCAAGGGCCGCACGTCGCACACGATCGTCGAGGACGGCCTGCGCATTCTCTGCAACCTCGAGCATCGCGGCGCGGTCGGCGCCGACCCGCGCGCTGGCGACGGCGCCGGCATCCTGGTGCAGATCCCGCACAAGTTCTTCGCCCGCAAGGCGAAGGAGGCCGGCTTCACGCTGCCGGAGCCGGGCGAGTACGCCATCGGCCAACTGTTCCTGCCGACCGAGGCCACATGGCGGCAGATCATCCGCGACATCTATGCGGAGGTGATCGCGCGCGAGGGGCTGACGCTCATCGGCTGGCGCGACGTGCCGACCGACAATTCCACGCTCGGCGAGTCGGTGAAGCCGACCGAGCCGAAGCACATGCAGGTCTTCATCGGCAAGGGCAAGAAGAAGCTC